>NZ_JBIAJH010000028.1:0-92283 GCF_042871845.1 Streptomyces sp. NPDC005533
TGGGCCAAAGCCTGAGCCGTCGTGCGGCGGCGTAACCAGCCCTCCAGCACCGCCCGCTGGGCATCGGTGACCGACAACGGCGGAATCTTCGGGCCTGGACGACTCATGCCCGACTAACAGTGAATCTCTGACTCAGGTCACTAGGTCGTCTCTTTCGGATCTTGCCGGTCAAGCCCGCGTCGCCCGGTGCCGTGCATCGGCGTGTTGGCGGGGCGCCCTTGTACTGGACGTACTGGGGGGCTCCGCCAACACGGCGAGGTGCGGTGCCGGGCGGCGCGGGCGAGGCAAGATCCGGAAGAGACGACCTAGCCCTCTCGGGCTTCCGAGGTCGCGCTCATGTCCGGGTAGCGGTCGCCCGCGACCCGGGCGGCGATGGGCTCCAGACGGGCCAGCTGCGCCGGCGTGAGCGTGATCCGGGTCGCGGCCGTGTTCTCGCGCAGCCGGCCCGGCTTGCGGGTGCCCGGGATGGGCACCACGGTCAGCCCGTGCACCACCGCGCGCTGCTGCACCCAGGCCAGGGCGATCTGCGCCGGGGTCGCCCCCAGCTCCTCGGCGATCTCCCGGACCGGGGACAGCAGCGCCGCGTTCGTCTTCGCGTTCTCGCCGCTGAACCGCGGCTGGTGGCGGCGGAAGTCGTCCTGCGACAGCTCCGCGGTGGCGTCCGCGAAGGACCCGGTCAGGAAGCCCCGGCCCAGCGGGGAGTACGGCACCAGGGCCACGCCCAGCTCCGCCGCCGCGCCCACCGCGCTGCGCTCCACGTTCCGGCTGAAGAGCGACCACTCCGACTGGAGCGCCGTGATGGGGTGCACGGCGTGCGCCTCGCGCAGTTCGGGGCCGGTGACCTCGCTGAGCCCGAGGTGACGCACCTTCCCCTCCTGCACCAGCTCCGCCATGGCGCCGACCGACTCGGCCAACGGCACGGCGGGGTCGCGCCGGTGCATGTAGTAGAGGTCGATGACGTCCACGCCGAGGCGGCGCAGGCTGTCCTCGACGGCCCGGCGCAGGTAGGGGCGGTCGTTGCGCACGCCCCGGTAGGCGGGGTCGTCGGTGCGTTCCATGGCGAACTTCGTGGCCAGGGTGATCTCGTCGCGGTGCGCGGCCACGAACGGGGCGAGGAACTCCTCGTTCTTCCCCCGCCCGTAGACGTCCGCGGTGTCGAAGAGGGTGACCCCGGCGGCCAGCGCCGCGTCCAGGGTCGCGCGGGCGGCCCCCTCGTCGGTCTCCCCGTAGAACTCGCTCATGCCCATGCAGCCGAGGCCCTGGACGCCGACCAGCGGGCCGCCCTTGCCGAGCTCGACCTGGTCGATCTTCGTGGCTTCCGTCATGGCTGTGCCTTCCCCGAGTAGATGCCGATCTTGTAGTCCAGTACGGCCAGCGCGTCCGTGAGCTCCGAGATGCGTTCCCGCACCTCGTGTCGCGTCCGCTCCAGCAGCGCGCGGCGCTCGCCGACGGTGTGTCCGCCCTCGCGGACCAGTTCGGCGTACCGGACCATGTCCGCCACCGACATCCCCGTCGCGCGCAGCTTGCCCACGAAGGCCAGCCAGTCGAGGTCCTTGTCGGTGAAGCGCCGCTGCCCCGAGTGGGAACGGTCCACGTGCGGCATCAGGCCGATCCGCTCGTACCAGCGCAGGGTGTGCTGGGTCAGACCGGTCCGGGCCTCGACCTCGCTGATCGTGTACCGCGTCTGCGTCAGGCTCTGGCTCATGGCTCCACGCTAAAACCCTGGAGTGCACTCCAAGCAAGTAGGCTCGGCCGCATGGAGAGCATGGAGGCCGTCAACGGCATGGAAAGCCTGCGGATCATCGACACCTGGCCGGTGGACACGGCCGCGGCGGCCGTCGTGCGCGCCGACGGGAGCGTCGCCGGCGCCCACGGGCCCGTCGACCACCGTTTCGCGCTGGCCTCCGTGACCAAGCCGCTCGCCGCGTACGCCGCGCTCGTCGCGTACGAGGAAGGGGCGATCGAGCTGGACGAGCCGGCCGGACCCAAGGGGTCGACGGTCCGTCACCTCCTCGCGCACACCAGCGGCCTGGCCTTCGACGAGCACCGGGTGTCGGCCCCGCCCGGGGAGCGCCGGCTGTACTCCAACGCCGGTTTCGAGGTGCTCGGCGACCACATCGCCAAGGCCACCGGCATCCCCTTCGCCGAGTACGTGCACCAGGCGGTGTTCGAGCCGCTGGGCATGGCGCGGACCACCCTGGAGGGATCGCCCGCCAAGGACGGCGTCTCCACCGTGTCCGACCTGGTGCGCTTCGCCGCCGAACTGCAGGCGCCCCGGCTGCTCGACGTCCGTACGGTCGCCGCGGCCACCTCCGTCGTGCATCCCGGGCTCAAGGGCGTCCTGCCGGGGTACGGGCACCAGTCCCCCAACGACTGGGGCCTCGGCATGGAGATCCGCGACGGCAAGTCCCCGCACTGGACGGGGCTGTCCTCCTCGCCCCGCACGTTCGGCCACTTCGGCCAGGCCGGCACCTTCCTGTGGGTGGACCCGGACGCGCGCGCCGCGTGCGTGGCGCTGACGGACCGTGCCTTCGGCCCGTGGGCCGTGGCCGCCTGGACCCCGTTCACGGACGCGGTCCTGGCCGAACTGCGCTCGGCCTAGGCCAGTTCCCAGATCAGCAGTTCCCCCGGGGACCCGGCGGTGATCTCCAGATCCCGCTCCGCGGTGATCCGCACCGAGTCCCCGGGGCCCAGCTCCTCGCCGTCCAGGCGCAGGTCACCGCGCACGACGTGCAGGTACACCCGCTCCGCCGCCGGCACGGCCACCCGCTCGCCCGCGCCGGGCCGCCGCACGTGCAGTACGGCGCCGGCTTCGGGAACCTCGTAGGGCGTTCCGTCGGCGATGCCCCGGACCACCTCGTACGAGGGTTCGCCGCCCGCGGCGAGGGGGGCGAGCCACATCTGCACGAAGCGCAGCCGCCCGACGCCGTCGTTGCGCTCCACGTGCCGCGCGCCGGATCCGGCGCTCAGCCGCTGGACGTCCCCGGCCCGCACCAGGCCCTTCTCGCCGGTGCTGTCCTGGTGGGTGAGCTCGCCCTCGACGACCCAGGTCACGATCTCGGTGTGACTGTGCGGGTGCTCGTCGAATCCGGCGCCCGCGGCGAGGACCTCCTCGTTGCAGGCCAGGACGGGGCCGAAGCGCAGGTTGTCCGGGTCGTAGAAGGACCCGAAGGAGAAGGCGTGCCGGGTGGTGATCCCGGCGGCCGGGTCCCCGCCCTCGTACCGGTCGGAGCCGCGGCGTACATCAATCATGGGGGCCACGGTAGACCCGACACGGGACCGGGGCGCGGTCACGGGGCGGGACCGGACTCGGCGCGGCCGTCCCGATAAGGCAGTCTTGTCACGTGCCTCAACCCGAACGTGAGCATTCCCCCGCCACACACTCCGCGCATCCCGCTCCCGCCCATCCGCACACCGCGACGCTGCGCCGACTGGAGAAGTCCTCCGGCCGGCTCGCCGCCAACGCGATCGCGCGCATGGACGAGACCCTGCCGTGGTACCGGGCGATGCCCCCCGAGAACCGGTCCTGGATCGGCCTGGTGGCGCAGGCCGGCATCGCCGCGTTCACCGAGTGGTTCCGGCACCCGGAGACCCCGCAGGCGATCTCGACCGACGTGTTCGGGACGGCTCCGCGCGAGCTGACCCGGGCGATCACCCTGCGCCAGACCGTCGAGATGGTCCGCACCACGATCGAGGTCATGGAGACCGCGATCGAGGAGGTGGCGGCCCCGGGCGACGAGCAGATCCTGCGCGAGGCGCTGCTCGTGTACGCCCGGGAGATCGCCTTCGCGACCGCCCAGGTGTACGCGCAGGCCGCCGAGGCGCGCGGGGCGTGGGACGCCCGGCTGGAGTCCCTGGTCGTCAACGCGGTGCTGTCCGGCGAGGCCGACGAGGGGGCGCTGTCCCGGGCGGCGGCGCTGGGCTGGAACTCCCCGGAACACGTGTGCGTGGTGCTCGGCACCGCGCCGGAGGGGGACAGCGAGCTCACGGTGGAGGCGATCCGCCGCGCGGCCCGCCACCACAAGCTGCAGGTCCTCACCGGAGTGCTCGGTGACCGGCTGGTCGTCATCGCGGGCGGCAGCGACAACCCGATGCAGGTGGCGAAGTCGCTGATCGGGCCGTTCGCGGCCGGTCCGGTGGTGGCGGGCCCGGTGGTGTCCGACCTGCTGAACGCGACGAAGTCGGCGCAGGCCGCGGCGGCCGGGCTGAAGGCCTGTACGGCGTGGCAGGACGCCCCGCGGCCGGTGTTGGCGGATGATCTCCTGCCGGAACGCGCGATCGCCTCCGATCCCGCTGCCAGGGAACAGCTGGTGGAGGAGATCTACAGACCACTGGAAGAGGCCGGGTCGGCGCTGCTGGAGACGCTGAGCGTCTACCTGGAGCAGGCGAGCAGCCTCGAAGGGGCGGCGCGGATGTTGTTCGTGCACCCCAACACGGTGCGCTACCGGCTGCGACGTGTGACCGACGTCACCGGATGGTCGCCTTCCGATGTCCGCTCGGCGTTCACCCTGCGAATCGCCCTGATTCTGGGGCGTCTGGCCGACGGCGATCTCCAGTCCTAGACTTTTGTCGGACATCAACAATTACCCCGACGGTTCTTGGTCCCTGTCCCCACGGGCGGCAGGGACCATCCACAAGAGAGAGTGTGAGGGTGCTCGTACTCGTCGCTCCCGGCCAAGGCGCTCAGACGCCCGGCTTCCTGACTCCCTGGCTCGACCTCCCCGGTGCCGCTGACCGCGTCGCCGCCTGGTCGGACGCCATCGGGCTGGACCTTGCCCACTACGGCACGAACGCTGACGCCGAAGAGATCCGCGACACGGCCGTGGCCCAGCCCCTGCTGGTCGCCGCGGGCCTGCTGTCCGCCTCGGCCCTGCCCGCTTCCCTGTCCTTCGGCGCCGTCGCCGGCCACAGCGTCGGTGAGATCACCGCCGCCGCCTACGCCGGCGTCCTGTCCGAGGCCGACGCCCTGTCGTTCGTCCGGACCCGCGGTCTCGGCATGGCCGAGGCCGCCGCCGTCACCGAGACCGGCATGGCCGCGGTGCTCGGCGGCGACCAGGACGTGGTCGTCGCCCACCTGGAGAAGCTGGGTCTGACCGCGGCCAACATCAACGGTGCGGGCCAGATCGTGGCCGCCGGCACGATGGAGCAGATCGAAGCCCTGCAGGCCGAGAAGCCCGAAGGCTCCATGAAGGTCGTCGCCCTCAAGGTCGCGGGCGCCTTCCACACGCACCACATGGCCCCCGCGGTGGCCACGCTGGAGAAGGCCGCCGAGGCCCTCTCCCCGGCGGACCCGGTGCTGAAGTACGTCTCGAACAAGGACGGCCTTGTCGTCACCACGGGCGCCGACGTCGTCGCCCGCCTGGTCGGCCAGGTCGCGAACCCGGTCCGCTGGGACCTGTGCATGGAGACGTTCGCCGCACTGGGCGTCACGGGGATCATCGAGCTCTGCCCCGGTGGCACCCTGACGGGTCTGGCCAAGCGCGCGCTGAAGGGCGTACCGAGCGTGGCGCTGAAGACCCCGGACGATCTCGACAAGGCCGCGGCGCTCGTCGCCGAACTGACGGCCTGAGAGAAGGAGCCCACACAGCATGTCCAAGATCCAGCCGGCCAAGGGCTCCCCGTACGCCCGCATCCTCGGTGTCGGCGGCTACCGCCCGATCCGCGTGGTGCCCAACGAGGTCATCCTCGAGACCATCGACTCGTCCGACGAGTGGATCCGCTCCCGCTCGGGCATCGCGACCCGGCACTGGGCCTCGCCCGAGGAGACGGTCGCCGCGATGTCGGTGGAGGCCTCGGGGAAGGCGCTGGCCGATGCCGGTGTCGCCCCCGAGCAGATCGGTGCGGTGATCGTCTCGACGGTCTCGCACTTCAAGCAGACTCCGGCCGTCGCGACCGAGATCGCGCACCGGATCGGCGCGGTCAAGCCCGCCGCCTTCGACATCTCCGCGGGCTGTGCCGGTTTCGGCTACGGTCTGACCCTGGCCAAGGGCATGGTGGTCGAGGGGTCCGCGGAGTACGTCCTCGTCATCGGCGTGGAGCGGCTCTCGGACCTGACGGACCTTGAGGACCGTGCGACGGCCTTCCTGTTCGGCGACGGCGCGGGCGCCGTGGTCGTCGGCCCCTCGGCCGAGCCGGCCATCGGCCCCACGGTGTGGGGTTCGGAGGGCGACAAGTCCGAGACGATCAAGCAGACCGTGCCGTGGGACGAGTTCCGCGCCAAGGACACCGCCGAGAAGTTCCCGGCCATCACGCAGGAGGGTCAGGCGGTCTTCCGCTGGGCCGTCTTCGAGATGGCCAAGGTGGCCCAGCAGGCGCTCGACGCCGCCGGGATCACCGCGGACGACCTGGACGTCTTCATTCCGCACCAGGCGAACATGCGGATCATCGACTCGATGGTGAAGACTCTGAAGCTGCCGGAACACGTCACGGTCGCCCGTGACGTGGAGACCACCGGCAACACTTCGGCCGCCTCGATCCCGCTCGCCATGGAGCGGCTCCTGGCGACCGGGGCGGCGAAGAGCGGCGACACCGCGCTCGTCATCGGTTTCGGGGCGGGACTCGTCTACGCCGCGACGGTCGTTACCCTCCCCTAGGACCGGGATCCACATCCCGGTCCGTTCCACCCAGTTACCCAGAGAAGGAGCGCCACATGGCCGCCACGCAGGAAGAGATCGTCGCGGGTCTCGCGGAGATCGTCAACGAGATCGCGGGCATCCCGGTCGAGGACGTCGAGATCGAGAAGTCCTTCACCGACGACCTGGACGTCGACTCGCTGTCCATGGTCGAGGTCGTCGTCGCCGCCGAAGAGCGCTTCGACGTGAAGATCCCGGACGAGGACGTCAAGAACCTCAAGACGGTCGGCGACGCCGCGGAGTACATCGCGAAGCACCAGGCCTGAGCCTGACGAGCGTTTGTCGCCACCTGGCGGTGGCGCCGTGACAATTCAGCACCCCCTGAGACGTGGAGAAAGAATTCCTGTGAGCCCGACCAATCGCACCGTGGTCGTCACCGGTATCGGCGCAACCACTCCGCTGGGTGGCGACAGCGCTTCGACCTGGGAAGGTCTGCTTGCCGGCCGTTCCGGCGTGACGCCCCTGGAGGGCGAGCGCTTCGCCGAACTCCCGGTACGCATCGCCGCCCGTGCCGCCGTGGACCCGAGCGAGGTCCTGCCCCGGCCGCTGGCCCGCAAGCTCGACCGCTCGGCGCAGTTCGCCGTCATCGCGGCGCGCGAGGCGTGGGCCGACGCCGGCTACACCGCCCCGGCCGGCGAGGACGCGCAGATCGCGCCCGAGCGCCTGGGCACGGTGATCGCCTCCGGTATCGGCGGTGTCACCACGCTGCTCGACCAGTACGACGTACTGAAGGAAAAGGGTGTGCGCCGGGTCTCCCCGCACACCGTCCCCATGCTCATGCCGAACGGCCCGTCGGCCAACGTCGGCCTGGAGGTCAACGCCCAGGCGGGCGTGCACACTCCGGTCAGCGCGTGCGCCTCCGGGGCCGAGGCCATCGGCTACGCCGTGGAGATGATCCGTACCGGCCGTGCCGACGTGGTCGTCGCGGGCGGCACCGAGGCGGCGATCCACCCGCTGCCCATCGCCGCGTTCGCCAACATGATGGCGATGTCCAAGAACAACGAGAACCCCGAGCAGGCCTCCCGTCCGTACGACAAGGCCCGTGACGGCTTCGTACTGGGCGAGGGCGCGGGCGTCGTCATCCTGGAGTCCGCCGAGCACGCCGCCGCGCGCGGCGCCCGGGTCTACTGCGAGGTGCTGGGCCAGGGTCTGTCCGCGGACAGCCACCACATCGCGCAGCCGGAGCCGACCGGCCGCGGTGTCGCGGCCGCGGTGCAGAACCTGCTCGACAACACGGGTCTCGACCCGGCCGAGCTGGTCCACCTGAACGCGCACGCCACGTCGACCCCGCAGGGTGACACGGCCGAGCTGAAGGCCCTGCGCAAGGTGCTGGGCGACGACCTCGACCACATCGCGATCTCCGCGACCAAGTCGATGACCGGTCATCTGCTGGGCGGCGCGGGCGGCATCGAGACCGTCGCGACCGTGCTGGCGCTCCACCACCGGCTGGCGCCGCCGACGATCAACGTCGACGAGCTCGACGAGGACATCGACGCGGACATCGTGCGCGGCGAGCCCCGCAAGCTGCCGGCCGACGGCCCGATCTCCGCGATCAACAACTCCTTCGGCTTCGGCGGTCACAACGTCACCCTGGCGTTCCGCACCGTCTGATCCCGTACGGCACGACGAAGGGCCCCGCACGGCGACTGCCGTGCGGGGCCCTTCGCGTCGTACGGGTGTTCAGACCACCTGGTGGAGCCAGCGGACGGGCGCGCCCTCGCCCGCGTAGCGGAAGGGTTCCAGTTCGTCGTCCCAGGGCTTGCCGAGCAGTTTGGAGATCTCCGCCTCCAGGTCGGTCTCGCCGCGCGCGGAGCGGGCGAGGGCGGCGCGCAGCCGGTCCTCGGGGATCAGGATGTCGCCGTGGATGCCGGTGACGGCGTGGAAGATGCCGAGCTCCGGGGTGGAGCTGTAGCGCTCGCCCTCGGCGTTCGGACAGGGCTCCGCGGTCACCTCGAAGCGCAGCAGGTGCCAGCCGCGCAGCGCGGAGGCGAGTTTCGAGGCGGTGCCCGCTTCGGCCTGCCAGGAGAACTCGGCTCTCCAGGTGCCCGGGGAGGCGGGCTGCCTGATCCAGTCGAGGTTCACCCGCACCCCGAGCACGCCCGCAACAGCCCATTCCACATGCGGGCAGAGCGCGCGCGGTGCGGAATGCACGTACAGAACTCCACGTGTCGTCACCGGGACCTCCAGTGGTGGACGAGGTCGGGAATAAACTCCAGAAAACGGACAGTATGTGACGTGATGTAATGTAACGGAAATTATTTGACATTGCGCAACGGGACCTGCGGCCGAAACGCCACGGGAAAAAGCTACCGTGCGCCAGGGGTCATGGTGTGACGTACGGTCGCTCCGAACCCCGTAAACACAGAGCTTTCACTCAGCAGGACCCCCCGAACGTGCGGGGGCGACAAGGAGGAGCCCTTCCCATGCGCACCACCGCTCCGCGCCCCCGCGCGCGCCGGATCCTCGCGGGAGCGGGCGCGGCTGCCGTGCTGCTTGCGGGCACGGCGACGGGGTGCAGCTCGGGCGGGTCGGACGGCGGGGGCGAGCGCGGGGGCCATGCCGCTCCGCGCTGGAACACGGCGCCCGCCTCGGTCGCGGCCGTGGGCGACTCCATCACGCGCGGTTTCGACGCCTGTTCGGTGCTGGCCGACTGCCCGGAGGTCTCCTGGGCCACCGGGAACGACCCGACGGTCCGCTCTCTCGCCGCCCGGCTGCTCGGGGACGCCGAGGTGCCCGCCCGCAGCTGGAACTACGCGGTGACCGGCGCCCGGATGGCGGACCTGCCGGGGCAGCTGGCGGGGGCCGCCGCGCACAAGCCCGACCTGGTCACGGTCATGGTGGGCTCGAACGACGCCTGCCGGCCCACGGCTTCGTCGATGACGCCGGTGGCGGAGTTCCGCGAGGGATTCGAGAAGGCGCTCGCCGGGCTCCGGGCCGCTTCCCCCACCTCCCAGGTGTACGTCTCCAGCGTGCCGGACCTCCAACGGCTGTGGGAGCAGGGCAAGGACCTCCCGATGGTGCGGCAGATCTGGAAGCTGGGGATCTGTCAGTCGATGCTCGCCGACCCGCTGTCGGCGGCGACGGGGGCGACCACCCGGCGGGAGCAGGTGCGGGCGCGGGTGGTCGAGTACAACGAGGTGCTGCGCGAGGTCTGCGCGAAGGACGAGCTGTGCCGCTACGACGGCGGGGCGGTGTTCCAGTACCCCTTCGCGGCGGACCAGTTGAGCCGCTGGGACTGGTTCCATCCGGGCAAGGACGGGCAGGCACGGCTGGCGGAACTGGCGCACCGCCAGGTGACGGCCGCCGAACCGCCGCGTTGACGCCGGTGTGCACGGAGGGTCCGGGGGCGAGTGTCAGGTCTCGCCCCCGGACCGGCTTTCAGGGGTGTTTCAGGGGTGATTTCCGGCCATTTCCGATGGTTACGGTGTGTTATCCGATGTCGAGCGTGGCCGTCAGCCGCGTGTCACCGTGCGAGTGGCTCGCGCGGACCTCGTAGGCGCCGCCGATCCGCTGCCAGCCGGAGGCCTCCTGGTCCCAGATCTCGAAGGCCCGGGCGGGCAGGGCGATCACCGCCTCGACGGTCTCGCCGGGGCCCGCCCAGACGCCCGCGAAGGCCGCCAGCCAGCTCGCCGGGCGCTCCACGGCGTCGTCGCCGACGGGGGCGAGGTAGACCTGGACGACCTCGCGGCCGGGCCGGGCGCCGGTGTTGGTGAGGCGGACCCGGACCGTGTCGGCGGTGGCCTCCAGGGACTCGTACGCCCAGTCGGTGTAGCCGAGGCCGTGCCCGAAGGGGAAGGCGGGGGTCACGCCGTGCTTCTCGTAGGCCCGGTAGCCGATGAAGAGCCCCTCGTCGTACTCCAGGCGCCCCTCGGTGGGGACGACCTCGGTGACGGGCGCGTCCGCGAACCGCGCGGGCCAGGTGGTGGGCAGCCGCCCGCCGGGCTCCGCGTCGCCGAGGAGCACGTCGGCCAGCGCGGCCCCGCCCTCCTGCCCGGGGAACCAGGCCAGCAGCACGGCGGCGACCTCCTCGCGCCACGGGAGCTCCACCGGGGAGCCGGCGTTGACGACGACCACGGTGTTCGGGTTGACGGCGGCGACGGCGCGCACCAGGTCGTCCTGGCGGCCCGGCAGCGCGAGGTCCCGCCGGTCGAAGCCCTCGGACTCCACGCGCTCGGTGGTGGCGACGACCACGACGGCGGTGTCGGCGGCGCGGGCGGCCGCCACGGCCTCGGCGATCAGCTCGTCGGCGTCGCGCCGCGGGCCGAGGTGGAGCAGCGAGAACATGATCGCCTTGAGCGGCAGCGCGGTCACGTCGGGGACCTGGTAGGTCAGCGACACCTCGACGGGCTCGCCCGCGGTGAGGGTGACGCGGGCGCGCTCGCTGGGGGCGCCGAAGAAGGCCTCGAAGGGGTCGGCCTCGTCGCCCATCTCCTGGACGCCCTCCCAGAGGGTCCGCCCGTCGACCGCGAGGCGGAAGGCGCCCAGCCCCCGGGTGCCGAAGGCGTGCTCGCCGCTCTCGCGCGGGAGGAACCTGCCGCGGACCTCGATGCTCGCCATGGTCTCGTACGTGGCGCCGGCGGGCAGGTCGTCGCCGATCCACTGGACCTGGCCGGTCGGCAGGCTGCCCTCGCCGACGACGGCGCCGGAGGCGTCGCGGCAGACGGCGCGGAGCTCGAAGCCCTGGTCGGCGGGGACCAGCTCGTCGGAGGGGTCGGCTCCGACGGTGAAGGTCAGCGCCCCGTCCGGGAGGGCGGCGGTGAGGCCGTCGAGCGGGGAGACGATCCGCTCGGGGAAGACGGTGGCGCTGCCGCCGCCGAGGACGCGGGCGTCGCGGGCGGCGGCGCCGGAGAGGGCGACGGTGCGGCCGGCGGACACGTCGAGGGGCAGGGCGGCCCCTCCCCCGGGCCCGGCCTCGTTGCGTACGAGGACGAAGCCGCGGGCGGCGAGCTCGCGGGCCAGCGCCTGGCCGTCGACGGGGGCCGGGGCGGTCTCGACGACGGGGGGCGCGCCCTCCAGGGCGCCGACGCGGGCGGCGAGGCGCAGGACGTTGCGCACGGCGTCGTCGACGGCGGCCTCGGGGACCTCCCCGGCGCGGACGGCCTCGGCGAGGGCGGGCCCGTAGACGGTGGTGGGGCCGGGCATGGCCACGTCCATGCCGCCCTCGATGTCGCCGGTGGTGGAGCGGGCGGCCATCCAGTCGGAGACGTTGCAGCCGTCGAAGCCCCATTCGCCGCGCAGGACCTCGTTGACCAGGTACCGGTGCTCGGTCATCGTCGTGCCGTTGACCCGGTTGTAGGCGGTCATGATGCCCCACGGGCGGGCCCCCTCGACGATGGCCTCGAAGGGCGCCAGGTACAGCTCGCGCAGCGGGCGCGGGGCGATGACGGAGTCGACGGTGAACCGGTCGGTCTCGGCGTCGTTGCCGACGAAGTGCTTGACGGTGGTGCCGACCCCGCCGTCCTGGACGCCGTTCACGTAGCCGCTGCCGATGACGCCGGTGAGGTACGGGTCCTCCGAGTAGCACTCGAAGTGCCGGCCGCCGAGCGGGGAGCGGTGCAGGTTGACGGTGGGCGCGAGCAGGACGTGCACGCCCTTGCGGCGGGCCTCCTGGGCGAGGAGCCGGCCGGCGCGGCGGGCGAGCTCGGGGTCCCAGGCGGCGGCGAGAGAGGTCGGGGAGGGCAGGGCGATGGACGGGTCGTCGGCGGTCCAGCGCACGCCGCGGACCCCGATGGGGCCGTCGGACATCACCAGGGACTGCAGCCCGATCTCGGGGATCGCGGGCAGCGACCACATGTCCTGCCCGGCCAGCAGCCGGGCCTTGGTGTCGAGATCGAGCTTCCCGAGCGCCACCTCGACGACGCTGGTGCGGACCTGCTCGGCATCGGTCACGGCCGTGCCTCCTCAATGGGTGCGGTGCGGTGCGGTGCCCCCATCGTGGACCTGTTGCCTGGTGAACGGTAGGGTTCGTGACCTTTTCGTAATCTCGTGATGCCGTACGGTCCTGCTGGCAGGAGTCGGACGGGAAGGGGTGCCGGGGCGATGGTCAGGGCGAGGAGTGAGGAGCGCCGCGGGGAGATCGTCCGCGCGGCCGTCGAGGTGATCGCGGAGCGCGGCTACCGGGGGGCGTCCCTGGGCGCGGTCGCCGAACGCGTGGGCCTGACCCAGCAGGGGCTGCTGCACTACTTCCCGACCAAGGAGGCGCTGCTGGTCGCGGTGCTGGAGGAGCGCGACCGCTGGGACACGGGCGGCGGCTCGCGCGCCTCGGCCGACACCTGGCGCCTGGACCTGCTGGCCTCGCTGGTGGAGTACAACGCGATGCGCCCGGGCATCGTGCAGACCTTCTCGGCGCTGCTGGGCGAGAGCGTCACCGACGGGCACCCCGCGCGGGAGTTCTTCACCGCGCGCTACGCGCAGGTCCGCGCGGAGATGGCCGCGGTCCTCCGCGCCGAGTTCGGCGACCGCCTGCCCTCGGGCCTCACCCCGGAACAGGCCGCCCCCCTGCTGACGGCCGTCATGGACGGCCTCCAGTACCAGTGGCTGCTCGCCCCCGAGTCGGTGGACATGCCGGCCGCCTTCCGTTCCTTCCTGACCCTGCTCCGCGGTTCCGCCGACTCCTAGGCCGCCTCTCCCGGATCGCGCCGGGCGGCGCGGGTCGGGGAAGATCCGGAAGGTACGGCCCGGGCGCCCGCGCCGTCACGTCGCCCCCCGGATGCCCCCGGACTCCACCGGTCCGCCATCCTGGGCCACGTGAAGATCGCCGCAGCCCAGATGACCTGTATCCCCGCCGACGTCCCCGCCAACGCCGTGCGGGCCGCCGCGCTCGCCGCCGCGGCCCGCGCACAGGGCGCCGAGCTGGTGGTGTTCCCCGAGCTCACGCTCACCGGATACGAACCGGACGCGCTGGCGGCCGATCCCGGCCTGTGGACCGCCGCCGACGACCCGCGCCTGGACCCGCTGCGCTCCGCCGGGATCGCCACCGCCGTCAACGTCGCCCTGCCCACCGCCGGCCCGCGCCCCGCCATCGCGACGCTGGTCCACGACGCGGACGGCGCGCACGTGACGACGTACGCGAAGCAGCACCTCTTCCGGCACGAGCGGGACCTCTTCGCGCCCGGCACGGGTGACGGACGCTTCGAACTCGGCGGGATCCGCTTCTCCCTGGGCGTCTGCTACGACAACCACTTCCCCGAACTGCACGGCCGGAGCGCCGCCGACGGCTGCCGGGTGCACCTGGCGAGCTCGCTGTACGGGACGGGCGACGGCATCGGCGAGCGCGCCGCCGTGTACCCGGGCATCGCGAGGGACCACGATCTGTACGTCGTCCTCGCCAACCACGTCGGCCCGGCGGGCCCGTGGACCGGCTGTGGCCGGGCGGCCGTGTGGGCCCCGGGCGGCGCCCTGCTCGCCGAGGCGGACGACCGTACGCCGTCCGTGGTGACCGCCGAGATCGGCCCGGCCGTCTGACGGATCGCGTCGGGCGGGGTGCGTCAGGCGGGCTCGGGCACGCGCACGGCGCGGTCCGGCTGCGGCGTGTCGAGGTCCGGGAGCCGCGGCGCGGCGGCCTTGCGGTCCGAGACCAGGGCGGGCACCACGAGGGCGAGGGCCGCCACCGCGTACACGCCGGTCCACAGGACCCAGCCGCCGGGCGGGGCCCAGTGCGCCGAGGTCGGCACCCACGAGGCCTTGTTGCCGACGGCGAACCGGCGCAGCGTCCAGTAGAAGGCCGCGATGTCGGCCAGCGCGAAGCCGCCGACACAGAGGCCGACGAGCCGGCGCAGCGGGAACCCGCGCTCGGGGACCCGGGTGGCGCAGATCAGTACGGCCATCAGCGGCAGGCCGACGGCGAAGGGCAGCAGGTAGCGGCCCTGCCACACCATGCCGATCCGCTCCGCCTCCGAGGCCTGCGCGGCCACCGGCACCATCACGACCGCCACCAGCATGCCGAGCACCGCCACCACGTCGCGCCGGTGGCCGTAGACCAGCGCCAGCACGACGAGCGTCGCGAGCACCCCCATCCACACCAGGTACAGCAACGCCGGGCCCGGCGTGTCCAGCCAGCCGAAGAAGCCGACCATCTGCTTGATGTACCAGTCGGTGTTGCCGAGGGTGCGCTTGGCGGCCACGCCCGCGGTGAGCGAGTCGGGGATGTCTATCTTCGAACGGTCCGGGTGCCTCACCGCCCAGAGCAGCGCGCCGGCCGTCGCCAGGCCCAGCAGGGCCGCCCACAGCCACAGGGCCTTGCGGCGCAGCACCGGTCCCAGCACTCCGCGCCGCTGCGTCAGCAGCAGGCAGAAGACCACCGCGCCGCCGAACCAGATCAGTCCGAGCGGCCGGATGTTGATCAGCACCAGGCCGCCGATCCCCAGTCGGGCCAGCCGGCGGTTGAGCAGCACCGGGTCGGGTGACAGGACGATCGACAGCAGGGCCGTCCACACCAGGATCCCGGCGGCGATCTCGCCGCCGCTGGGGTTGACCATGCCGGACATGTAGAGCGTCATCGGCGTGGCCGCGGCGAGCACGCCGAGCACCGCGAGCGAGCGCCGCCGCCACTCGGCGGCCGTGACCACCGCGCTCGCCAGCAGGGCCGAGCAGAGCAGCGCCGACACGAAGCGCATGAGGTACAGCCCCTTGGGGCCGTCGACCAGCAGGCTCGGCCAGCCGACCGCCAGGTAGTAGGCCGGGTGGTAGCGGCCGGCCGCCGTGGGGACCTGGACGATCTTCTCGGAGTGGCCGAGCGAGGGCGCGCAGGACGCGGGCTGGGACTGGCGCCACGCGTAGCACTCGTGGACGGTGGCCAGGTTCCCGTACCACTCCGGGAGTCGCATCCCGGCCTCGGCGAACTGTCCGTCGATTCCCGCCACCCGGTGCGGGACCATCACCAGGGGTCCGCTGATCTGGCCCCGGGCGGCGCCCGCGGCGCGGACGAAGTGCGCGTGTTCGTCGGGCGAGCCGCCTATGGGGCTGGCGGCGGACCAGGAGCCCGTGAGCGCGAAGAACAGCGCGAACGAGATCAGCCAGAGCCGCCTGGGTGTGCCGGCGGACCAGTCGGCCAGCCGCGTCAGTGCGGAGATCATCGGTTCCCCCGGGTCATCGGATGAAGCTCAGCCAGCTCTGGTCGCCGTCTTTGGAGCAGGTACCGCCGGGCGCGTACTGCGGGCAGCTGCCGTCCTGCTGCGTGATGGTGTGCGAGACCCACGGCAGGATCCGGTAGGTGTTCTCCTTGGCCGGCATGTAGCGGTCGGCCATCGAGGAGGAGACGGTGCCGAGGAGCAGCAGCAGGGCGCACAGGGTTCCGATCACCGCGCCTTCGCGGCCGGGGAATCCGGCGCCTCCCGTGGTGCCCGCGGACTCGGCCCGGCGCGCGGCCATCCGCTGCGAGACCAGGTGGACGACCAGCGCGCACAGCAGCAGCCCGCAGTAGAGGAGCTGGTTGTTGGTGCGGGTGTAGAGCTGGACGGTCTGCGTCTCGTACATGTGCGAGGCGATGTACATGCGCATCACCCACGCGCTGATGAACATCGCGGCGACGGTGACCACCATCGGCCTGCGGATGCCCAGCCAGATCGCGGCGCCGAGGCAGACGAAGGTGACGAGGGCGAACAGGCCGACGCCGCCGTACTCGCCGGGCGGCGGCCATTCGCCGACCTTGCCGGGCATGTCCGTGCGCCACATGAGGTAGTACGCCGGGTCGGTGAAGTTGTCGAACCGGAAGTTGTAGTCCTTGGTGGTCTGCCCCTCGGTCAGCATGACCGCGAGGTAGCGCCCGGCGACCACGAGGAACGCCGCCAGGGACGCGCCGAGGAAGGCCGCGCCCTTGAGCCGGCCGAGCCGGCCGGTCCGCCACGGGAAGTACAGCAGCGCGGCGAACAGCACCCCCGCCGCGCTCCACAGGAACCAGCCCGAGTAGGTGAGGAACAGCACGCCGAGGAGCGCGCCGAACCCGGCGCCCTTGAGCAGGAGCGGCCGCCAGCCCTGGGTGCCGGTGCGGCTGAGCGACACCACCATCGCCACCAGGACCGGGACGAGCACCACGAGCACGGTCTGGCTGTACGGCTTGTACGCGTCGATCAGCGCGAAGGCCGGGGCCACGCCGAAGGCGAGGGCCCGGACCGGGCCGAGCAGCATGCGCCAGCAGAGGTAGACCAGCGGTCCGAAGGCGGCGGCGCCGAGGATCTGGAGGTCCTTGAACGCGTACGCGGTGTTGCCGCCGCGGAACCACTCGGCGTAGTAGCCGAGGGTGTAGAGGGGGGCCGGCGGGTAGACCGGCGAGCCCGAGGGGCGGCCGTTGGCCACGGCGTGGGCCCACTCGACGATGCGGCCGCTGTCGCCGTTGAGGCCGAACATCGGCCAGGGCGTGCCGTGGAGGGCGACGACCGCGCCGGCGGCGACGAAGCCGCCGGCCAGGCCCGCGAGGGCGGCGGCGGCGATCCGGGCGGCCAGGTCGAAGTGCCGGCCTCCCCGCAGCCGCATCGCCAGCGCCACCGCGCCGATGAAGAGCAGACCGACGAGCGCGAACCGCAGCTGGATCGCGGCGAGGCCGCTGACCTGCGCGATCCGGTCCAGGGGGTCGAGCTTGAAGCGGACGGCGAGCAGCGGGAGCACGAGCGCGGCGCCGAAGGCGACGACGGCTTCGAGGAGCAGGAGCGTGCCGCGCGAACCGAGACCGCGCCGGGCGGCGGGTATCGGGCGGGCGGGCGCGGCCGGTCCGCCCGGGGGCAGCACGGCGACCGTGCCCTCGGTACTGACTGTCACTGCTGTGTCCCTACTGCTGGTCGGTCCTCGGCCCGGCGGCCGGTCGTGGCGCGGCATGCCGCTGCCCGGTTCCGGGGTTCTCCCGGAGGCCCGGCCAGGGCGGACTCGAAGGCAGTGAGAGACGGCCTCGGCACTTGCTGCCGCCCTGCATACTACGGGCCCACCGGGGGGTGCCGGAGGCCGTCAGTCGATCACGAGTCGGCTACGCGGAGTCCGGAAGCAGGTGTTTTGCACCCCACTCCCCCAGGGCCTCCAGGGCTTCGTTCACTTCCTGTCCCAGTGGGGTCAGGAAGTACTCGACGCGCGGCGGGACCTCATCGTGGACCTCGCGGTGGACGATGCCGTCCTGCTCCAGCTCGCGCAGCTGCGCGGCGAGCACCTTCTCGGAGACTCCGGGGACGAGCCTGCGCAGTTCCCCGAAACGGCGCCGCGGGCTCCGCTCCAGCTCCCACAGGAGCGAAACCTTCCATTTGCCGTCGATCACCGACATCGCCGCGGCGATCCCGCAGTGATCGGCACCGGGCCTTCGTGCCACCGCCATCGCGCACCCCTCCCCACCTGTTCGCTCACCTCGGGGTAACCACCCACTCCGAAGTGCGTACTTGAGCCCCTCACACCCTGCCAGCAGGCTAGTCGCCATGACTGACACCACACCTCGGTACTCGCTCACCCTGCTCGGACTCGGTGACATGGGCACCGCCCTCGCCCGGACCTGGCTCGCCGCCGGGCACCGCCTCACCGTCTGGAACCGCACCGCAGCCAAGGCCGCGGCACTGGCCGCCGAAGGGGCCCTCGTCGCGGCCGGCCCCGCCGAGGCCGTCGCCGCGAACGGGCTCGTCGTTCTCTGCCTGCTGGACGACGCCTCCGTCGGCTCCGCCCTGGACGGCATCGACCTGACCGGCAAGGACGTGGTCAACCTGACCACCGGCACCCCGGCGGAGGGCCGGGCGCGGGCCGCCTGGGCGAAGGAGCGCGGGGCCCGGTTCGTGGACGGCGGGATCATGGCCACGCCGACGATGATCGGCGTCCCCGAGGCCGGCGGGTACGTCTTCTACAGCGGCTCGCGCGCACTCTTCGACACCCACCGGGAGGTCCTGGAGGTCCCGGCCGGGGCCCGCTTCGTCGGCGAGGACGCCAGTCACGCCGCCCTGCACGACGTGGCCCTGCTCAGCGCGATGTGGGGGATGTTCGCCGGGATCTCGCAGGCCTACGCCCTGATCGAGGGCGAGGACATCGCCCCGAAGGACCTGGCCCCGCTGCTGTCCGAGTGGCTCGGCGCGATGGGCTTCTTCGTCGGCAACGCCGCCGAGCGGCTGACCTCGCGGGACTTCACCTCGGGGGTGGTGTCCAACCTGGCCATGCAGGTCGCGGGCAGCGGCACCATGCTGCGGACCGCCGAGGAGCAGGGCGTCAGCACCGAGCTGATCGCCCCGTACGTGGACCTGCTCCGGCGCCGGCTGGCCGCGGACCCGGTGGCCCACGGCGGGGAGGACACGGTCGGGGCCCTCCTGCTGCTGAAGCGGTAGCCGGCCCGGCGGCGCGGTGAGGAGCAGGCGGCGGCGGTTACGAGTACGCGGGCGGCGGCGGGCCGAAGCCGGCCGGGGCGGACGGGTCCTGCGGCGCGGCCGGGCCACCCGGCGCCGCCTCGGCGGACGGGGCCCCGTCGACGGCCATGAGGTCGCGCGCCATCAGGGTGGCCCCGGCCACCGCGCCCGGCATCAGGAACACCGCGACCAGCGGGACCACGAACGCCAGCACGAGCGGCACCCCGAAGCCGAGCACCAGCATCCGCCGCGAGCGCAGCAGCGCGAGCCGGTCGGTGAGGTCCACCTTGCGCCGCTGCAGGGCCACGGCGGTGAGCTCCTGGGTCAGGAAGTACCCGGAGACGCAGAACCCGAGCGCGGGGACCACGGTCTGCCCGAGCACCGGGACGAAGCCGAGGGCGAAGAGCAGGATCCCGTACAGCAGTACCCGGCCGAGCACCCTCACGCTGTCGCGGGCCGAGATCCACAGCTCCCGCCAGAGCGGCAGCCCGGACTGCGGGACCTCGCCGCCCTCGCTGCGGTCGACCTGCTCCGAGAGGGACTCGTAGAAGGGCTGGCCGATCAGCAGGGTCACGGCGGTGAAGGTGATCACCGCGAGGAACAGCCCGAGGCCGAAGACCAGCGCGGTCAGGAAGCCGCGCAGGAGCCCGGTCCACGGTGCGGACCAGTCGTCGGCGAACGGGGTGGCCCAGGCGCTCAGGTCGTCGGCCCCGTAGCCGAGGCCGATCAGCGCGCCGGCGTAGAGGACGAGCGAGACGAGCCCGGGCAGCAGTCCGAAGCCCAGCCACCGGCCGTGCCGGAACACCCACCGCTGGCCGGCCAGCAGATACCGGAAACCCCCGCAAGATCACGCATGCGGCCAGTTTAAGGCGGCCGTCCACGGCGAAGGCCGCCCCCCGGACCGGGGGGCGGCCTTCGCTGAGCGGTGCCGGATCAGACGGCGAGCTCGACGGTGATGTTGCCGCGGGTCGCCTTGGAGTACGGGCAGACCTCGTGGGCCTTCTCGATGAGGTCCTTGGCGGTGGCGGCGTCCACGTTCGGGATCACGGCGGAGATCTTGACGATCAGACCGAAGCCCTCGTCGTTCTTGCCGATGCCGACCTCGGCGGTGACCGTGGAGCCGGAGATGTCGGCGTTCACCTTCTTGGCGACGACACCCAGGGCGCCCTGGAAGCAGGCGCTGTAGCCGGCGGCGAACAGCTGCTCCGGGTTGGTGCCGGCGCCGCTGCCGCCGAGCTCCTTCGGCGGGTTCACGACGACGTCGAGCTGGCCGTCGTTGGTGGCGACGCGCCCGTCACGGCCGTTCTCGGCGGTGGCTATGGCGGTGTACGCGACGTCGGACTGCTGGATGGACATGTAAGGAAATCCTCCTGGTAATCGCCGCGACTCGCGCCCACGGTCACGACGGTGTGCAGTGAGCCTAACCGGTGAAGGAAACGATCATCTTTCCGGTGTTCTCGCCGCGCAGCATGCCGAGGAAGGCGGAGGCGGCGTTCTCGACGCCCTCGACGACCGTCTCGTCGTACCGGAGCTCACCGGAACGCAGCCATCCGGCGACGTCCTGGACGAACTGCTGCTGCAGTCCGGCGTGGTCGCCGACGAGGATGCCCTGCAGGCGCAGGCGCTTGCCGATGACCTGCATGAGGTTGCGCGGGCCGGGGGCGGCCTCGGTGTCGTTGTAGCCGGCGATCGCGCCGCACAGGGTGGCGCGGCCGTGCACCTTCATCGAGGAGATGGCGGCCTCCAGGTGGTCGCCGCCGACGTTGTCGAAGTAGACGTCGATGCCCTCGGGGGCCGCGGCCGGCAGCTGCTCGGCGACGGGGCCGTTCTTGTAGTTGAAGGCGGCGTCGAAGGCGTACTTCTCCGTGAGCAGCTTCACCTTGTCGTCCGAGCCGGCGGAGCCGACGACCCGGGAGGCGCCCTTGATCTTGGCGAACTGGCCCACGAGGCTGCCGACGGCACCGGCGGCGCCGGAGACGAAGACGGCGTCGCCCTCCTTGAAGGAGGCGACCTCGAAGAGGCCGGCGTAGGCGGTCAGGCCCGGCATGCCGAGGACGCCGAGGTAGGCGGAGAGCGGGGCGAGCGAGGCGTCCACCTTGGTGGCGAACTTCGCGTCGAGCTCGGCGTACTCGCGCCAGCCCAGGTGGTGCAGCACGTGGTCACCGACGGCGAAGCCCTCGGCGGCGGAGGCGACGACCTCGCCCACCGCGCCGCCCTGCATCGGCTCGTCCAGCTGGAACGGCGGGACGTAGGACTTCACGTCGTTCATCCGGCCGCGCATGTAGGGGTCCACGGACATGTGGAGGTTGCGCACGAGGATCCGGCCGGCGGCGGGCTCGGCGGACACGGGGGCCTCGCGCAGGGCGAAGTCCTCGGCTACGGGCCAGCCCTGCGGGCGACGGACGAGGTGCCACTCGCGGCTCACGGCGGGGATCTCAGACATGGTGCGCTCCTGGTAAGAACGAATTGGTTCACTAGGTGAAACAACCATGCGCCTGGATATTTCATGTTGTCAAGTAAACGGGTAGGCTGGATCCATGCCCAGTCGTCGCGCAGACCCAGTGACCGTCGAGGTCGTCGAACTCATCGGCGACGTCGTGGCCCGCTATCACATGGAGTACGAGCACGCGGCCGCCAGCCACCAGCTGACCGGTGCGCAGGCCCGGGTGCTCACCATGCTCTCCCTGGAGCCGACGCCGATGCGCCGCATCGCGCAGAAGCTGAGGTGCGAGCCCTCGAACGTGACCGGGATAGTCGACCGGCTGGAGACCCGCGGCCTGGTCGAGCGGCGTCCGGACCCGGCCGACCGCCGGGTCAAGCTGGCCGCGCCCACCGAGGAGGGGCTGCAGACCGCGGAGCGGCTGCGCGAGTCGCTGGACTTCGCCCGCGAACCGCTGGCCGGGCTGTCCCCGGCGGAGCGGGCGGTGCTGCGGGACCTGCTCAAGCGGATGATCGGCGGATAGCGGGGCCTCCCGCCGGTCGGACCGGCGGGCCCGGCCGGGACATCGCTGCGGCCAGTCGCCCGCGCTCCGGTCCGTCGCCCAGCGCCCCGGTCAGTCGCCCCAGCAGAGCATGCCCAGGAAGCCGCAGTTCTTGGGCGTGGGGCTGGGCGTCGGAGGGGGCGGGGGCGGGGGCGGCGTCTGCGCGGAGCCGGTGACGCTCTGGGAGGGCTTGCCCGAGGAACTGGGCCGCACGGATCCCACCGGGCCGGGAGTGCTGGTCGCCGGCCCCGACGTCACGGGCGCGGGCTCGGCGGCCGACGGGCTCGGCCCGGGCTGGGCGGCGCCCTCGGAGGGCGCTGCGGACCCGGACTTCTTCGGGCCCGCGGGGGCTTTGGCAGTGGCCTTCCCGGGCCCCGTGGGCGCCCCGGCCGTCGGCCCGTCCGGCAGCGGCGCGGGCTGCTGCGGGCCGTCGTCGGTCAGCACCACGTTGGCGGCCCGGTCGGTGCGCTCTCCGTCGGTGGCCATGCGGGCCACCGCCAGCGAGCCGCCGAGCGCGATGGCCAGGCCGAGCCCGATGGTCAGCACGGTCCGGCGGCGCCTGCGGTGCGTGGCCCGGCGGCGCGCGCCCTGCCGGCGCTCGCTCGGGGCGGACAGCACGACCAGCGAGTCCGCGAACACGTCGGCCAGGACCGGCGGCGGCTCCGGGGCCGGCGCCTCGGGGGCGGGCACGGCTACGGGCGCGGCGGGTACCAGGTACTCGGCGGGGGTTCCGCATCCGGCGCACGCCAGTGCGCCGTTGAGGTGCCTCCGGCATGCGTGGCAGTAGTTCATGGCGCCCGCAGGCTACGCGGTCCGCGGCAACATCCGTATTCCGAGAACGTAAGGATCCTGTGTGGAATCGTTCCTTCCATGACTTCCTTCGGTCCCGCCGCCTTCCAGTTGGTGCTGTTGCGGCGGATGTCGGATTTCCAGCCGGAACTCGCCGACGAGGCCCGCCGCCGGCTCGGCGCCTCCCTCGCGGACCAGCGGGAGGCGAACAAGCACTGGCAGGCGATGGTCAGATCGCCCCGCTCCCGGGGCGCCCTGGCCCGGTACCGCTCGGTGCTCGGCCCGCCGGAGTCCGTCGAGCGCCGCACGATCGGCGACCTGGAGTGCGAGGCCCTGCTGTGGCCGCTGCCGCTCTGGCCCGACCTGCGCTTCGAGGTGCTGGCCGCGCCGGACGGGGCGGTGTGGAACGAGTGGCTCGTGCGCGCCCCCGGCGCGCCGGGGCCCGTCCTGGAGTCGCCGGACGACCTGCTGCCCTGGTCGGCGACGGTGGACGAGGTGGCGCAGGCCTTCGCCCCGGTCCGGCCGATGGAGGGCACCGCCCCGACCCGCTGGCGCCTCGCCTTCGCCGCGCGGGGCAGGCCGTGCGTGGCCGAGTTCACGTACGGCCTGCTCCAGCGGGTCGCGGTGGACGGCCCCCGGGGGCCGGACGGGGCCGGGGCCGTCTCTTCCGGATGATGATCTAGGAGGCGAGGAACGCGCGGACGCCCGCGGAGGTGCCGTCGTCGCCGAGCAGGTCGTTGTGCTTGAGGCAGCCGACGGGTGTGTTGGCGGCCCCGGTGAGCGGGACGCTGTCGTCCGGGTTGACCACTTCGTCACAGTCGGACCAGAAGGTCGCGTACTTCACCGCGCCCGGGGTCTCGTCCCCGCCGTTCAGGTTCCGCACCACGTACGACCCGGGGGTCATGTCCCGGCAGGCCTGGTCCCACAGGGCGCAGGCCCACGCGGTGGAGGTGCCGCGGTTGGGGCCGGCCAGCGAGACCCAGTGGTCCACGGTGGTGGTGCCGCCGCCGAACTTCACGTACCAGCGGCTCACGAGCGAGCCGAAGGAGTGCGCGACGACGTCGACGCGGGCGGCCCCGGTGTCCCGGCGGACCTGGTCGACGTACGCGCCGAGCCGCCCGGCGAGGACCTCGTTGACGGACTGGTGGGTGTCGTAGCCCCAGGAGAAGAGCTCGGAGTCGGCGTACCCGGCGGCGCGCAGGTCCCCGCGCAGGGCTCCCCAGACGCCCGGGTCGGCGTTGTAGCCGTGCACGAAGATCACCGGATGGCGCGATGACGCCCGGTCAGGGGCGGGGGCCGGGACCCGGTCGGCGGCACGGGCCGGAAAGGGCGCCGACAGCGCCAGGCACAGCGTCAGGAGCGCGAGCGGTCTCTGTCGGGCCGTCAGCATCGAGTCCCCCTTACCTTGTTACGCGCGAGTAGCGCGTGCGGTGCGGGCATGGTGCTGCCTGTCGGTACAGAAATCCACCCCCATGCAGGCGCGGCGCACCCCCGGCCGGAGCAGCCCAACGGGCGGTTAGACCCAAATGTCCGAGATGATATGAAATGTGACCGGCATTTCCGCCGGTCCTCTTGCGTCAGCGCTCTCGGGAGGATCTGCCGTGACCGTCAGTCTTGAGCAGTTGCGCCGTTGCCACGTCGCCGTCGACCTGGGTGCGGCAAGGACCCGCGTGTACGTCAAGGGCGCCGGCCTCGTGGTCGACGAACCCAGTGTCGCCGCGGTCAACACGCGCACCGGCGCACTCATCGCCGTCGGAACCTTCGCCGAGCGGATGACCGGCCGCACTCCCGACTACATCCGGGTCGTGCGCCCCGTCTCCGGCGGCACCGTCGTCGACATCGAGATGGCCCAGCGGATGCTGCGTCACCTCCTCGGCGAGAAGCTGCGGCGCGCCCTGCGCCGCAAGCCCCGGCTGCGGGCCGCCGCCTGCACCCCGCACGACGCGGACCCGCTGGCCCAGCGGGCCACCGTGGAGACCCTCGTCGGGCTCGGCGCCCGCCGCGTCGAACTGGTCGACACCCTGATCGCCGCGGCCGTCGGCTGCGGACTGCCCGTGGAGCAGCCGACCGCGACGATGATCATGGTGTGCGGGGCCGCGGCCACCCAGGTCGCCGTCCTCTCCCTCGGCTCGATCGTGACCGCCGAACGGATCCCGGTCGGTGGCGAGGCCATCGACCACGCGGTCGTCCAGCACCTTCGGCACGCACACGAGCTGATGCTGCCCAGCCAGGCTGTCCGGCCGCTCCAACTGGCCCTGCACGGGAACGGCATCACCTCCGAGGGGCCGGCCTCCACCCTCATCCACGGCCGCGACGTGGCCACCGGACTGGCCCGCTCCGTCCACGTGGACACCGCGGCGGTGCGGGACGCCATCCACACCCCGCTGACCGCCGTCCTCGACGGCATCGGCAAGGTGCTGCGGGACTGCCCGCCGGACCTGGTCGCCGACCTGACGGACCGGGGGATCATGATGGTGGGCGGCAGCGCCCTGCTGCCGGGCCTGGACCAGATGCTGCGGGACGCCACCGGAATGCCCGTCGCCATCGCGGAACGGCCGGACGTGTGCGCCGTACTCGGTCTCGGCGCGATGCTCGAAGGGAAGATCGCCCCCATGGTCCTCAACCCGCTGGCCGAATGACCCGCTCCGGGCAGCCCGACGGGGAGCCCGCCGACGAGGGGGCGAGCCTCCCGGTGCTCCTGGAGGCCGTCCTCAGCGTCGGATCCGAACCGGAACTGCACGCCACCCTCCAGCACATCGTGGACTCGGCCGCCGAGCTCTGCTCTGCGCGGTACGGCGCGCTCGGGGTCGTCGACCCCGAGCGCGCCCGGCTGACCGGGCTGTTCACGGCCGGGCTGACCGAGGCGGAGCGGGCCGCGATCCCCCACCTCCCGGACGGGCGCTCCGGTCTGCTCGGCGTCCTCGTCGACGACCCGCGCCCCCTCGTGCTGGACGACCTCACCCAGGACCCGCGGGCCGCCGGATTCCCACCGGGCCACCCGCCCATGCGCACCTTCCTCGGTGTCCCGATCCGGGTGCACACGGAGGTCTTCGGCAACCTCTACCTCACCGAGAAGCGCGGCGGCGGGCCGTTCACCGACGACGACCTCGCCCTGGTACGCGTCCTGGCCTCACAGGCCGGCATAGCGATCGGCAACGCCCGGCTGTACGAGACCGCGCGCCGCCGGGAGCGCTGGATCGACGGCGCCGCCGCCGTGACCACGACCCTGCTCGCCGGCCGCCCGGCGGCCGACGCCCTGAGGTGCGTGGCCGAACGGGCCCGGCTGCTCGCGGACGCCGCGGCCGGCGTAGTGCTCCAGCCGACCGCCGAGGGCGGCATGGAGATCGTCGCCGCCTCCACCCACGGGGACCCCGGCGACCTGGTCGGCACCGCGATCGCCCCCGGCAGCCCGGTCCTCACGCAACTCCTCGGCGGCGAGCCGGTCTTCATAGAGGACTCGGCGACGGACCCGCGGATGACCACGCACGTGCGGGAACGTTTCGGCCCGAGCATGATGCTGCCCCTCCAGAGCGGCGGCCAGCTCATCGGCACCCTGGCCCTGCCGCGCGCCCGGGGCGGCCCCCCGTACGACGCGGTGGACCGGCTGCTCGCCTCGCAGTTCGCCTCCCAGGCCGCGCTGGCCCTCGTCCTCGCGGACGCCCAGCACGACCGGGAGCAGCTCGCCGTGTACGAGGACCGCGACCGGATCGCGCGGGACCTGCACGACCTGGTGGTCCAGCGGCTGTTCGCGACCGAGATGATGCTGGAGAGCACCCGGCGGCGCGCCGCGAACGCCCCCTCCGGAGACACGGTCGGCGACGAGCTCAGCCGCGCCGTCGACGAACTGGACTCCACCATCCAGGAGGTCCGCACGGCCATCTTCGCCCTCCAGCAGCCGCCGACCGACGCCCCGACGACCTTCCGGGGGCGGGTCCTGCGCGAGACGGGCGGGGCGGCCGTCCTGCTCGGCTTCCAGCCGTCGGTGCACTTCACGGGGGCGGTGGACACCCTGCTGCCGGAGCCGGTCGCGGGCGATCTGCTGGCCGCCCTGCGTACCGCCCTCGCCGCGGCGCACCGGCGCAGCGGGGTCACCTCGATCCAGGTGACGGTCGACGCGACCCCGTCCCGCGTCCGCCTGACGGTGGCGGACGACGGCCGCACGGAGTCGGGCGCGCGGGGTACGTCGGCGACGTGGGAGTCGGCGCTGTAGGAGGCCGGGACCCGGCGGCCGCGGCCGCCGAACAGCGCACCGCGCCGACCGCTCCGGTCACGGCACGGTCCGCGCATCCGCCTCAGGCCGGGCGGTTGGCGGCGCGGAGGGCGAGCCGGGTGTTGGACTGGGCCACGCCCGCCTCCCGTTTCAGCCGGCGCAGCAGCCCGTCGAGGGCGGCGGGGTCGGCGGCCCGGGCCCGCAGGAGGTAGTCGTGCTCACCGGTCACGTGCACGGCCTCGGTGATCCCGGGGAGCGTGGCGACCTTCCGCTCGAACTCCTCGTTGGTGGTGTCCTGGCGCAGGGTGACGTCGATGAAGACGACGAGCCCGCCGGAGGTGTCGGCGGCCGGATCCACCACGACGGTGAACCCGCGGATCACCCCCTCGCGGCGCATCCTGCGCACCCGGTCCGCGGTGGCGTTGGCGCTGAGGCCGACGCGGACACCGAGGTCCCGGTACGAGATCCGCGCATCCTCCTGGAGGATGCCGAGGATTTCCCTGTCCAGGCGGTCCATACCGCGATTCTCGCAGTCGAGGCCGGTATGCGCGCACATCCGCCGGGTGCCGGGCCCGACCCTCGCCGTATGAACGAACTGATGACACCGGCCCTGGCGGGAGCGGCCGCGGGCCTGGGCGTGGCGATGCCGATGGGGGCGATGAGCGTCCTGCTGCTCCAGGAGGCCATGCGCCGCCGCCGGACGGCGGTGGCCGCGGCCGCGGGCATCGCGGTGGTCGACCTCGGCTACGCGGCCCTGGCCACGGCCGTCGGCCCCTGGGTTGCCTCCCACGTCTCCCCCGTCGAAGCCTGGGTCCGCCTGGTCTCCGCCGCCGTCCTCCTGACCCTCGCGGCCCACGGCCTCACCCGGTCGGCCCGCCCGCTGCCCGCCCCGGCCCCGCCGGCGCCGGAGGTGCGGGGCCCGGTGCGGACCCGCGTCGACGGCCCCGCACCCGGCCCGGAAACCCGCACCGGTACGCGCCCCGCGGCAACGGCCTTCGCGCGCTACATCGGCCTGACCGCCCTCAACCCCACCACCGCCCTCTACTTCGCCGCCCTCACCACCGCCCAGGGCGCCGCCCTCCGCACCGGCCCGTCCGGAGCCGCCTTCCTCCTAGGCGTCGGCGCCGCCTCGCTCCTGTGGCAGCAGGCCCTCGTCGTGCTCGGCGCGCTCGCCGGCAACCGGATCTCCGCCACCGCCCGCGTCTGGACCTTCCGCCTCGGCTACGGCCTGGTCGCCGCCTACGCCCTGAAGATCGCCTTCCCCCTCCCGTCCCTCGGGTGAGGCGGTCGGGGAACACCGGGGGACGCCTCGGGGTGCCGTCGGGGTGATGCCGGATACGGCCCGGCGCCCCGCCGAACATGATCGGTGCATGACCAATCCAGCGCAGGGACACCGCCGTACGACCGTCACCCGAGCCGCCTTCGTCGCCGCACCCCTGTGCATGCTGGCCTACGGGCTCATCAGGCTCGGCGACCCCGACCACGGCCCCGGCCCCGCCTGGACCACGGGCCACATCGCACTCCTCGTCGGCGTGGCGCTGTTCGCCCTGGTCTTCCCGGCCCTGCGCCGGACGGCCGGACCCACCACCGGGGCGGGCCGGCTGAGCGCGTCCGCCGCCACCCTGCTCGGCCTCGCCGGCACGCTGGCGGTCGTCGTCCAGGCCGCCATCGACCTCGCCGTCGGTTTCCGCGCCGCCGACCGGCCGGGCATGGAACGGCTCTTCGAGCAGGTCCAGAGCCACCCGGGGGTGCTGCCGGCCGTCTACACCGTCGGCCCGCTGCTCTTCTACGTCGGCCTCGTCTGGCTCCTGGTCCAGGCCGCCGTCCGGCGTCGCGTCAGCCCCTGGCGTCCCGTCATGGTGGTGCTGGGCACCGTCACCGCGGCCGTCAGCCTCGACCTGCTGCCGCTCGCCGCCCTCCTCTTCGCCGCGGCGCTCGTCCCCCCGGCCCGCCCCCTGGACGCCCCCCTGCCCCCGCGCACCGCCCGGACCCCGCACGGGGACACCCCCTAGGGTGACCCCGTGACGACCCGCCTCTCGGCCCGCGCGGCCCTCGCCTCCGTGACCGACCCCGGCAGCTTCGCCGAACTCCCCGTCCCCCGGCGGGAGTCCCCCGCCGACGGGCCCCTGGCCTGGACCGGTTACGACGACTCCCGCGCCCGCGCCGCCGCCCGTACGGGCGAGGACGAGTCCGTCGTCGTCGGCACCGCCCGCGTCGGCGGCCGCGAAGCCACCGTCATCTCCTTCGAGTTCGGCTTCCTCGGCGGGTCCCTCGGCGAACGCACCGGAGACCGGCTCGAAGCCGCGTACGCCCACGCCCGCGAGCACCGCCTCCCCCTCGTCTCGCTCATCGCCACCGGCGGCTCCCGCATGCAGGAGGGCATGCTCGCGCTGACCCAGCTCCAGCGCGTGGCCCGGCAGAGCGTCCTGACCCGCGCGGCGGGCCTCCCCCAGCTGGCCGTCCTGCGCGATCCCACCACCGGCGGCGGCTGGGCCACGCTCGGGGCCGGGGCCGACGTGGTCCTCGCGCTCCCCGGGGCGCAGGTCGGCTTCGCCGGCTCCCGGGTGCGCCCGGCGGACGCGGATCCGGCGGCGTACTGCGCCGAGGCGCAGTACGCCCACGGGCACGTGGACGCCGTGGTGTCCGCCGCCGAGCTGCCCGGCGCGCTCGCCGACTGGCTGCGCGTGCTGGCCGCGCCCCGCCCGGCCGGACCCGTCGAGCCGCCGGCCGCGCTGGCCGACACGGCGCCGCCGGACACCGGCTGGGACGCGGTCCGCCAGGCCCGGCACCCGAACCGCCCGCACGCACGGGCGTACCTGGACGCGTACTTCGAGCTCCGCCTGCCCCTCTCCGGGGACCGGGCCGGCGGCACCGACCCCGGCATGCTGTGCGGATTCGGGCTGCGGGAGGGCCGGGCCGTGGCCTACGCCGCCCAGTGCGGCACCGCCACCCGCCCGGCGGGCTACCGTACGGCGGCCCGCGTCATCCGCCTCGCGGACCGGCTCGGCATCCCCGTGCTGACCCTGGTGGACACCCCGGGCGCGGCCAACGACGCCGCCGCCGAACACGCGGGCGCGGGCGCGGCCATCGCCGACACCTTCGCCGCGCTGGCGGGCGCCTCCGTCCCGGTCACCACCCTGCTGATCGGCGAGGGCGGCTCGGGCGGCGCCCTCGCGCTGGCCGCGCCGGGCAACACCTGGGTCACCCCGGACAGCTACTTCTCGGTCATCGCCCCGGAACTGGCGGCGGCCATCCTCAAGCGCCCCCCGTCGGCCGCCCCCACCACCGCGGACCAGCTCCACATCCGCCCCCAGGACCTGGTATCCCTGGGCGTCGCCCGCGGCATGGTCACCAAGAAGCGGGCCTAGCCAACCTGCCGGGTGGCTGCGCCGCTTGGGCGGGGACGGGGTGGGGGCGGGCGCCCTTTGGCTGCGCCGCTTGGGCCGGTTGGGGTGGGGGCGGGCGCGCGCCGGGGCGTCTCCTCGGGCGCCGAACGTGACGACAGGTCGGACACCTCGGCGGCAGTGCGTTCGGCACCCTGCGGGGATCACCCCGACACACACCCACCCCCACCCCAACCGACCCGGCAGCCCCCGGGCCGCACCAGTTCAGCCCCGCCGGCGTTTGAGGCGCGGGGTCCGGGGCGGAGCCCCGATCTGTAAGCCGCACCCTCCAGCTTCGCCGCGCCAATTCAGCCCCTCCGGCGTTTGAGGAGCGGGGTCCGGGGCGGAGCCCCGATCTTTGAGCCGCACGGCTCTGGCCTCCGCCGCACAAACTCAGCCCCGCCGGCGTTTGAGGCGCGGGGTGCGGGGCGGAGCCCCGATCAGTGAGCCGCACCGGCCAGCGGCGCCGCGCCGATTCGGCCTCGCCGGCGATTGAGGCGCGGGGAGGGAGTCGGCCGCGCGGGGTCAGGGGCGGGCGACGGCGAGGGTCACTACGTACCGCTCCTCGACCGCGCCGTCCGGGAAGAGCCGCGTCAACTGCTCCCGCTCCGCCGCGACGTACTCGCGGGTGCCGGCTTCGCCGAGGATCAGGAACGCCGAGTGGCTGGCGAGATTGGCGAGGTGGGCGTCGAGCGTGACGCGCCGGGACCACCGCACGGTACGGGTGGTGAACGCGCCCAGCCCCTGCGGCAGGGTGCGGAAGCCGTTCACGCCCGCGGCGGCCCGGAAGAAGACGCGCAGCCGCTCCTCCTGCGCGGCGATCCACGGCACGCCCGCGTCCGTGTCGTTCCACCAGACGGCGAGCGCCCCGCCCGGCCGCAGCACCCGGCGGGCCTCGGGGACGGAGCGGGCCGGGTCGGTCCAGTGCCAGGCCTGGGCGTAGGCGAGGAGGTCGAACGCGCCGCTCGCCAGCGGCAGCCGGTCCCCGTCCCCGCGCACGAGCGGGATCGAGGGGTTCGCCCGCCGGAACTCCGCGGCCATCCCGTCCCCCGGCTCCACGGCGACGACCTCCGCCCCGCGCTCGTGCAGCACCGCGGTGGCGATCCCGGTCCCGGCCCCGACGTCGGCCACGCGCGCCCCGGCGAGCGGCCGGCCGGCGAGCTCCTCCAAGGCGTCGAACAGGGCCGGCGGGTAACCCGGCCGGTTCGCGGCGTACAGGGCCGCTGCGGAATCGAAGGAACGGGCGCGTGTCGTCATGCGTCCATTCTTGGGTACCGGAGACGAACTCAGGTGCGGGGGCGGCGCAGGCACAGGACGCCGAGGGTGGCGCTCTGGAGCAGGAGCAGCGCCGCGGTGCCGGCCGCCTGCCAGAGGGGGCGGCCGGGGCGTTCGCCCAGGGACCAGGACGGGCCGTCCGGGTCCGTCGTCACGGTCAGCCGGGCTCCGACCGGCAGGTCCAGGGTGACCGGTCCGGGCAGCTCGCGGCCCGACTCCGTCCGCAGGCGCAGGGACGGGGCGTAGCCGGAGCCGTCCTCCACCATCGTGCGCGAGGTGACGACCGCCGTCTCCTCCCGGCCGCGTTCGTGGAGGGTGTGCCGGTCCCAGGTGATCCCGGCGAGGACGACGATCCCCACCGCGAACAGCGCGACCGCGGTGCGGGCGACGAACTCCGCGCCGGTGCCGTGGGGGACGGCCGCGCCGAGGACGAAGACGGCCAGCAGGACCGGGACCCAGGCCCACTCGGGCCCCCGCAGCAGCAGGACGGCACCGAACTCCGCTGCCAGGAGGAGGCCGTTGCGCAGGATCGCCCCGACCAGCCTCCGTATCAGTTCAGCCATGGACACATCATGCCCCGGGGAAACTCCGGTGCGTTGCGCCCCCACCCGCCCGTAGGATCCGGGGCAAGGGTGGGGTCGTAGCACAGAGGTAGTGCGCCTACACAGCATGGAGGAGGACGCCGGTTCGAATCCGGCCGCCCCGCCCCCCTATGCGCCCCCTCGCCGGGGGGTGGCCGCCAGCCAGGCCGCCGCCTCCGCGAGGGCGTCCCGCGCGGCCGGCAGCGGCAGTCCCAGGAACCCGTGGAAGACGCCGGGGTGGAGCTGGACCGTGCAGTCGACGCCGGCCGCCGCGAGCCGGCGGGCGTAGGCGAGGCCCTCGTCGCGCAGCACGTCGCAGGCCGCGAGGACGAGCCGCGCGGGCGGAAGGCCCGCGAGGTCGGGGGCGCACAGCGGTGACGCGTGCGGATGCCGCGGGTCTGCGCCGTACTCGTCCCAGTACCAGGCCATGTGGGCGGCGGTGTGGAAGTAGCCCTCCGCGTACGTCTCCACCGAGGCGCGGCTCATGGAGGCGTCCAGCGGCGGATAGCACAGCAGCTGTCCCGCGAGGAGTTCGGGCGCGCGCAGCGCGGTCACCGCGGCGAGGTTGCCGCCGCTGGAGTCCCCCGCGACCACCACCCGGCCCGGGTCGCAGCCGAGTGCGGTCGCCTCCTGGCGGGCCCACAGCAGGACGGTGAGCGCGTCGTCCACGGCTGCCGGCCAGGGGTGCTCCGGGGCGAGCCGGTAGTCCACGGAGACGACCACCGCGCCCGAGGCCACCGCGAGCGTGCGGCACGTCGCGTCGTGGCTGTCCAGGCCGCACATCACCCAGCCGCCGCCGTGGAGGAAGACGACCAGCGGGCGCTCGCGGGCGCCCGGCGCGGGATCGTAGATGCGGACCGGGACCCCGCCCGCGACCGCGTCGGACACCGAGGCCACGGCCGGGCCCCGGCGGTCGGACACCGCCGCCGCCGCACGCAGGGCCGCCGTGTCGCCCGGCCCGGGGAAGCCCGCCGTCATCGCGTCGCACAGCAGCCGGGCCGCCGGCGACAGGGGGTCGCCGACGCCGTCGCCCCGCTCGAACTCCTCGCTCATGCCGTCGTCATCCCGCCGTCCACGGTGAACTCCGCGCCCGTCACGTACGAGGACGCGTCCGAGCAGAGGAAGAGGACGAGCTCCCCGACCTCCTCCGGCCGGCCCATCCGCCCCAACGGCAGGTGCGACCAGTCCCGGCCCGCCACCGCCTCGGCCACCATCGGGGTGTCGATGGCCCCCGGGTGCACCGAGTTGACCCTGATCCGGTCCCCGGCCAGGTCGAGGGCCGCCGACCGGGTCAGTCCGCGCAGCCCGAACTTGGTCGACCCGTAGGCCGCGTGGCCCGGTATCCCGACCAGTCCGGCGGTGGAGGAGATGTTGACGACGGAGCCGCCCCCGCCCGCCCGCAGCACCGGGGCCACGGCCTGGATGCCGAGGAACGGCCCCAGCAGGTTGACCCGCAGCAGCGCCTCGAAGTCGTCGAGCCGCTGCCGCTCCACGTGGGCCGTGCGCCACAGGGCCGCGTTGTTGACCAGGGCCGATACGGTGCCGAAGGCACGCACCGCCTCCCTGACCACCGTCGCCCAGCTCGCCGCGTCGGCCACGTCGTGGCGGACGTACAGACCCTGGTCGCCGAGTTCCGCGGCCACCGTCCGGCCCTCGTCCTCGCGCACGTCCGTGACGACCACCCGCGCGCCCGCCTCCGCGAACAGCCGGGCCCCGGCGGCGCCCTGGCCGCGCCCGGCGCCGGTGACCACGACGACCTTCCCTTCCAGGGAGACACCCACGGCTCAGCCCTCCAGCGCGCGGAAGTGCGGGATGACCTTCTCGCCCCACTGGCGGATGGTCTCCATGCACGCCTCCTGCGGCACCGTGCCCATCTGGATCAGGCACATCACCTCGTCGACGCCGATCTCGCGCAGCTGCTCGACGTAGGCGATGGCGGTCTCGGCGCTGCCGTACGCGTGGTCGGCGTTGTAGGGGCCCGTGTCCACCGGGCGGGCCGGGATGTTCGCCTCGTGCAGGCGGGCGACGAGTTCCTCGCGGCGCTTGGCCAGCGCGCCGACGTGGTCGTCCTCCTCCGCGTAGCCGGTGGGCACGGGGCCGTTGCCGTACCAGTGCGCGATGGACTCCGCGAAGAAGCGCTGCCCGCGGGTGCCGAGCCGCAGGGCCCGCTCGGCGTCGTCGAGGACGATGGTCGGGCAGAGGGCGGACAGGTGGTCGTTGACCTCGGACGACACCAGGCGCTCGCCGGTGCGCGTGGCGATGGCCTCGTCGTAGACCTTGCGCATGGCGCGTACGTCGTCGGCGCCGGCGAAGCCCATCACGAGGGCGCCGATGCCGAGTTCGGCGGCCAGCTTGAGCGTGTCGTGCCGGGAGCAGGCCATGAAGAGCGGCGGGTGCGGGTCCTGGACGGGGCGGGGCAGGATCGCGCCCGGCCCGATGTCGAGGGAGCCGTGCCATTCGAACTCCGGCTTCCGCCAGGCGGCGGAGAAGATCCGCAGCGCCTCCTCCATCTGCGGGTAGGTGTCCTCGGACCGTACCCCGTACATGGACATCTCCTGGCGGGTGGCCCCGCGGCCCGCACCGATGTCGACGCGGCCGCCGGAGAGCACGTCGAGCATGGCGGCGCGCTCGGCGACGCGCACCGGGTGCTGGTAGCCGAAGGGCAGGGTGACGACGCCGTGGCCGATGCGGATCCGCCGGGTGCGGGCGGCCACCCAGGTCAGGAACACCTCGGAGGCGCTCATGTGCGCGTACCCGGTGAGGGAGTGGTGCTCGACCGCCCAGACGCGGTCGAATCCCATCTCCTCGGCGAAGACGGCCTGTTCGACGCAGTCGTGGATGACCTGGCGTTCGCGTTCCGGGGTCGGGTCGACGAGCTGCGCCTCGAAGATCATCGAGAACTTCACGGGGCCTCCGCGGATTCGAGTGCGGTGTATGGCTAATAGAAATACTTCTAGCAGTCATATCTCGCAGGCGGAAGGGTGCCGTGAGGACCGGTCGTAGACTGCGCTGCGTGGCAGACGAGACGAACAGGCGCGCGCTCCCCGCGACCAGCTGGGCGGTGCTCGGGCTGCTCTCCTTCGGGGAGGAGCTCTCCGGCTACGACCTGAAGAAGTGGTCGGACCGGTCGCTGCGGTTCTTCTACTGGAGCCCGTCGTTCAGTCAGATCTACAGCGAGCTCAAGCGCCTGGAGAAGGCCGGCTACGCCTCCTCGCGGATGGTCGCCCAGGACACCGGGACCCGTGACAAGCGGGTGTACCGGATCACCGACGAGGGCATGACGGCCGTCCGGGAGTGGGCCCGCGAGGCCCCCGTCGATCCGCCCGTCCTCAAGCACGGGCCGATGCTGCGGCTGTGGCTGGGCCACCTGCTGGAGCCGGAGCAGATGCGCGAACTCCTGCTACGGCAGCAGGAGTTCGCGGAGCAGATGCGCCGGCGCGCGGTGGCCGACGTGGAGGGCGCGCAGGACGAGGCGGCGTGGGCGTACCCGGCGCTCACCCTCAAGTGGGCGGAGCGGTACTACGCCTCCGAGCGCGACCTGGCGGCGAGGATGCTGGAGGACATCGACGAGCTCGACGGGCCGGGGAAGCCCGGCAAGCTGCCGTAGGAGCGCCGGCGGACGCGGACTTCAGGTCCACGGACGTCGGGGAAGCCTCCGATCCGGCCGCCCGGACGGTGCGGGCCGGCGCCGGATCACTCACAGACCCGGGTGAGGGCGGGGCGCTCTGCCGTACCCTCACCCCATGACGGGCAGTGCGATCAACCTCCGCAAGGTCGAGGAGACGGCTCCGGCCCTCGTGAGCCTCTACAAGAGCGCCGGGGTCTCCCTGCGCAAGTACGGCCTGGAGGGCGGGCGCGCCGCGGTCTACCTGGTGCTGGACTACTCCGGGTCGATGCGCCCGTACTACGAGGACGGCAGCGTGCAGGCCCTCGCCGACCGGGTACTGGGACTCTCCGCGCACCTGGACGACGACGGCCGCGTACCGGTGGTCTTCTTCTCCACGGAGGTCGACGCGGTGGAGGAGATCTCCCTGACCGGGCACGAGGGGAAGGTCACCGAGATCGCCTCCCGTCTGGGCCACATGGGCAAGACCGCCTACCACGCCGCGATGGACGCGGTGATCGACCACTACCTGGACTCCGGGTCCACGCGGCCGGCCCTCGTCGTCTTCCAGACCGACGGCGGGCCGATCAACAAGCTCGCGGCGGAGAAGTACCTGTGCAAGGCGGCCCCGCTGCCGCTGTTCTGGCAGTTCGTCGGCTTCGGCAACACGCGCAGCAGCCAGTTCGACTTCCTCCGCCGGCTGGACGACCTGCCCGTCCCGTCGCGGCGCGTGGTGGACAACGCCGGTTACTTCCACGCGGGCCTCGATCCGCGGACCGTCCCGGACGCGGAACTGTACGACCGCCTGGTCGGGGAGTTCCCGGTCTGGCTGGCGGCGGCGCGCGGCGCGGGCATCGTGCGCGCCTGACCCGGGACCGCCCCGGCCACGCGCTTTCATGGACGTATGACGCACACCAGCTGGGCAGTCTTCGAGAAGGCGGAGCCGGAGTTCGCGGCGGCCGTCCAGGCGCGCTTCGCGCAGTACCCGCACCATGTCCTGGCCACCCTCCGCAAGGACGGCTCCCCCCGGGTGTCCGGGCTGAACGTCGACATCCGCGGCGGTGAGCTGTGGCTCGGCATGATGGCGGGGTCGATGAAGGCCAGGGACCTCCAGCACGACCCGCGCTTCGCCCTGCACACCAATCCGGGCGCGGGCGAGGAGATGCCCGACGGGGACGTACGGGTCTCGGGGCGGGCGGTGGAGCTGGTGGACCCGCCCGAGCTGCACCGGTACGCGGAGGAGACGGAGACCCCGCACCCGTTCCACCTCTTCTACGCCGACCTGGCGGAGGTCGTCCACATCGGCGTGGAGGGCGATGAGCTGGTGCTGCGGTCGTGGACCCCGGCGCGCGGCGTGCACACGGTACGCCGGGGCAACGACGACGAGCCGCCGCGCGAGGACCCGGAGCCGGGCGCGCCGACACCGGACGAGCCGGCACCGGGCGGCGCGGCCGGCTGAGCGGCCGGGCCCGGGCCGCCTCCGCCTAGCTGAGCGGGGGCAGGCCGCCGACCGGGCCGAGGGCGGCCGGGTCCACGTCCACCCAACTGCGGTCGATGGTGAGGGTGACCCCGCCGTAGGTGGCGCTGTGGTCACCGCGGAACTGGTGGGCCCGGCGCGGGCCGGCCCACCGGGCCGTGCCCGCCGGCAGGCCCATGTCGGCGTCGCCGACGGAGGCCGAGAGGTTCCAGCGGGCGGCCCACAGCACGTCCGGCATGGCCTGCGGGGCCTGGCGGTAGTGGGCGCTCAGCGCCTTCACCCCGGAGCTCACCGAGACGTAGGCGGCGGAGCGGAAGCCCAGCTCGTGCAGCCGCTCCGTCCAGGCGGTGAGGTAGGCGACGACCGGGGCGTCCCAGGTGGCGCGGTCCGTGTAGTTCTCCAGGTCGTTGTAGAGCACGGTGCCCTCGGGCATGCCGAGGGACCGTGCGGCGTCCACCGCGCCCTCGGCGGCCTCCCGGCCCTGCCCGTCGGCCTCGGAGGGGTCGGTGGACAGGCCGGTGCTGGAGCTGTTCCAGGGCTGCGGCCCCACCCAGATCGGCATCAGGTGCCAGCCCGCGGCGGCCTGCCGCCCGACCCAGCGGGCCGTGAGCCGGGGCTGGGCGCAGGCCCGGGCGCGGCCCCCGATGTAGATGCCGATCGCGCGGAAGGGGGAATCGGCCCGCCAGGTGTCCATCGCCCGCTGCGTCGGGGCGGTGCAGGCGTCGAAGCCCTCGCCCTTGAGGGCCTCCTGTACGCCGTGGCGCACGGGGGCGACGGCGGGCGTCGCGGGCCGGGGGTCGGGGGTGGCCGCGCCCGGGCCGGCGCTCAGGGCGCGCGCCCGGGTGAGGACCCTGCGTACGGCGTCGGGCGCGTCCCCGTAGGACACGGTGGCCATGACCCCGGGCCGGAGCAGGGCGTAGCGCAGTTCGTTGCTGGCGGAGGGGTGGGGGACCGCGGGCAGGGCGGAGGCGGTCTCGACGGTGACGGTGGGGACGTCGGCGCGTTCGGGTGCCCCGTCGAGGGGTTCGAGGTGCAGGGTGTCGGCGCGGCTGACGACGGCCCGGCCGGCGCATTCGCTCTGGGTGCCGGCGTGGCCGAGGTACAGGCTGGGCAGGTCGAGCCGGAGGCAGGCGGCGGGTTCGCGGTCGAGGTCGACGACCCGCCAGTCGGCGGGGACGATGATCCGCAGCCCGTGGTAGTCGACGGTCTGCCGGTCGGCGGCTACGGAGGACTGCACGGACAGCAGCAGGGCGGCGGCGCCGAGCAGCCCGCTCAGCAGGGTTCGGGTGGGGGCCATGCTGGAGATGGTTACCAGACGAGAAGCCCCTCAACTGCACCTCCGTGGCGTGCAGATGGACCGTCCGGCCTAGACCGTCTCCTGCGGATCTTGCGGGGCTCGCGCGGCCGGGGCACCGCCCGCATCACCCGCACGAGCGAACCGGGCTCGGCCCCGTCGTGCGAGCTCAGGCTCGGTACTTCACGGCCTGGATGAACGGGGCCCAAGCCGAAGCCCGGAACGCGAGGACGGGACCGGCGCCCGCGAGCTTGCTGTCGCGGACGGGGACGACACCGGGAAGGCCGTCGGCACCTCTGCGAAGCCGCCGGGCCGCGAGCCGTTCAGGTCTGCGCACGGGCGGCGTATTCCGCCGCCACCGACTCGATCATCGCCAGGGACGCTTCCCACGACGAAGCGGCCACCCTGGCCAGGTCGAAGTGCCGCCAGTGGCGGCGGACCAGAGCCGCATCGTCGAACAACTGCCCCACGCTGGGCCCTTCCGTGTACACCACGTCGGCCGCGTCGGCGAACTGCATGATGCGGACCAACGAACCCAGGGCGCCCTGCGCTCCGGCCGAGAACGGAACCACCTGCACGGTGATCCGATGGGCGCGGACGTACGAGGAAATGTGCCGCAACTGGGCGGCCATCACGCCGGGTCCACCGACCACCGTCCGCAACACCGCCTCGTGCAGGATGCCGACAGTTCGGGGGTCGACGGAGCACCAAGGAGTCGTGCGCGCTCCGAACGGGAGGCGACCAGGGCCTCGACGTACTCGGCGAGCGCGGTGGGGTTGGCACCCCGGATCACGGCCCGGGCGTAGTCCTCCGTCTGGAGCAACCCGGGAACCAGGGTGGAGCCGTACTCGTACAGGGCTGTCGCCCGACTTTCCAGCTCGGCCACGACGGCGAAGTCCTCAACCTGCTTGGACTTGAACGCCCTGGAGAGGCGCGTGAAGTAATCCCCGGTGTCCAGCGCCTTGTCGATGTGCGCGGCGATCTCCGGACGCAGCCGGCGCTGCCCGTTCTCCATCTGTCCGACGTGCGAACCGGTGGCGAAGATCCGGTCGCCCAGCCGCTCCTGAGTCAGCCCGGCGGCCTCACGGCTGCGCCGGAGTTCCTCGCGGGCGAACTCCTCCGGCGTCTGCGCCGCGCCCTCGCCTTTCGCCTTGGCCATGGCCAACTCCCCGCATCCGCAGTGCACTCGCTCCGCGGAAGAGGGTAGGCCTCGCCGCCTCGCCGGTTCAGCAGAACGCATCGATAGGGCTGCACAACGCCACAGCGCCCGCCATCCCTGGTCGGGGACATGGCGGGCGCTGTGTCGGGAGTTCCGTACGCCGTTGTACGGACCGTATGAGGGGTCCCGCCACGGAGGGCGGGGGTACTGCGGTGCCCCGGGCCCCGCACCGACGGTCGGAGGTCGGCGCAGCCGGGCGAAGCCCGGGAGGCCGCCTGCGGCCGAGCGGTGCGAGCACGGCGTCGGGAAGGGGCTACACGGTCAGCGAGCGGTCCGTCGGCTTGACCGGGTACGGGAGGGCGCTGGTGCCGGTCAGGAAGCGGTCCACGCCGCGGGCGGCCGAGCGGCCCTCCGCGATGGCCCAGACGATGAGCGACTGGCCGCGGCCCGCGTCGCCGGCGACGAAGACGCCGTCGACGTTGGTCGCGTAGGAGGCGTCGCGCTCGATGTTGCCGCGGGCGTCGAGCTCCAGGCCGAACTGGTCGACGAGGCCGTTGGCCTGGTCCGTGCCCGTGAAGCCCATCGCCAGGGTGACCAGCTGGGCCGGGAGGACCCGCTCGGTGCCCGGCTTCTGCTCCAGCTTGCCGTCCTTGAACTCGACCTCGACCAGGTGCAGCGCCTGGACGTTGCCGTCCTCGTCGCCCTCGAAGTGGGTGGTCGAGACGGAGTAGACCCGCTCGCCGCCCTCCTCGTGCGCCGAGGTGACCTTGTACAGCATGGGGAACGTCGGCCAGGGCTGCCCGGTGGGGCGGTCCTCGGACGGCTTCGGCATGATCTCCAGCTGCGTGACCGAGGCCGCGCCCTGGCGGTGGGCGGTGCCCACGCAGTCCGCGCCGGTGTCGCCGCCGCCGATGACGACCACGTGCTTGCCCTCGGCGGTGATGGGGGGCGCCATGAAGTCGCCCTCCTGCACCTTGTTCGCGAGCGGCAGGTACTCCATCGCGAAGTGGATGCCGTTCAGCTCGCGGCCGGGGACCGGGAGGTCGCGGGAGACCGTGGCGCCCGCGGCGATGACCACCGCGTCGAACCGCTTGCGCAGGTCGGTGGCGGTGATGTCGCGGCCGACCTCGATGCCGGTACGGAACTTGGTGCCCTCCGCGCGCATCTGCTCGATGCGGCGGTTGATGTGCACCTTCTCCATCTTGAACTCGGGGATGCCGTAGCGCAGCAGGCCGCCGACGCGGTCGGCGCGCTCGTACACCACCACGGTGTGACCGGCCCGGGTCAGCTGCTGGGCCGCGGCGAGACCCGCCGGGCCGGAGCCGATGACGGCGGCCGTCTTGCCGGAGAGGCGCTCCGGCGGCTGCGGGGTGACGTCGCCGTTGTCCCAGGCCTTGTCGATGATCGAGACTTCGACGTTCTTGATCGTGACGGCGGGCTGGTTGATGCCCAGCACGCACGCCGACTCGCACGGAGCGGGGCACAGGCGGCCCGTGAACTCCGGGAAGTTGTTCGTGGCGTGCAGGCGCTCGCTCGCCGCCGCCCAGTCGTCGCGGTACGCGAAGTCGTTCCACTCGGGGATCAGGTTCCCGAGCGGGCAGCCGTTGTGACAGAACGGGATGCCGCAGTCCATGCAGCGGCCGGCCTGCTTGCTGATGATCGGGAGCAGCGAGCCCGGAACGTAGACCTCGTTCCAGTCCTTCAGCCGGTCGGCGACAGGACGGGTGCAGGCGGTCTCGCGCTGGGTGGTGAGGAAGCCCTTCGGGTCAGCCATGGGTCGCCGCCTCCATCATCTTCTCCGTGGTCTCGGATTCCGAGAGTCCGGCGAGCTCAGCGGCGTCCTTGGCGGCGAGCACTGCCTTGTACGTGGTGGGGATGATCTTGCTGAAGCGGTCCGCCGAGACGGACCAGTCGGCCAGGAGCTTCGCGGCCACGGTAGAGCCGGTCTCCTCCTCGTGGCGGCGCACCACATCGTGCAGCCACTGCTTGTCGGTGTCGGACAGGGCCTCCACCGCGTCCGCGTTGCCGACGTTGACGTTGTTCGGGTCGAGGTCGACGACGTACGCGACGCCGCCCGACATGCCGGCCGCGAAGTTGCGGCCGGTCTCGCCGAGGACGACCGCGGTGCCGCCGGTCATGTACTCGCAGCCGTGGTCGCCCACGCCCTCCGAGACGACCAGGGCGCCGGAGTTGCGGACGCAGAAGCGCTCGCCGGTACGGCCGCGCAGGAACATCTCGCCGCCGGTGGCTCCGTAGCCGATGGTGTTGCCGGCGATGGTGGAGTACTCGGCGAGGTGGTCGGCGCCGCGGTCCGGGCGGACCACGATCCGGCCGCCGGAGAGGCCCTTGCCGACGTAGTCGTTGGCGTCGCCCTCCAGGCGGAGGGTGATGCCCTTCGGCACGAAGGCGCCGAAGGACTGGCCGGCGGAACCGGTGAAGGTCAGGTCGATCGTGTTGTCGGGCAGACCCGCGCCACCGAACTTCTTGGTGACGTGGTGGCCGAGCATGGTGCCGACGGTCCGGTTGATGTTGCGGATCGCGACCTGGGCGCGGACCGGCTGGGCGCTCTCGGCGGAGTCGGCGTTCAGCGCGTCGGCGGCGAGCTCGACGAGCTCGTTGTCGAGGGCCTTCTCCAGACCGTGGTCCTGCTCGATCAGGGCGTGGCGGACCGCGCCCTCGGGCAGCTCCGGCACGTAGAAGAGGGGCTCCAGGTCGAGACCCTGCGCCTTCCAGTGCGTGACGGCCTTCGTCGTGTCGAGCAGCTCGGCGTGGCCGACGGCCTCCTCGATGGTGCGGAAGCCCAGCTCGGCGAGGAGCTCGCGCACCTCCTCCGCGATGAACTCGAAGAAGTTGACGACGAACTCGGGCTTGCCGGAGAAGCGCTCGCGCAGGACCGGGTTCTGCGTGGCGATGCCGACGGGGCAGGTGTCCAGGTGGCAGACGCGCATCATGACGCAGCCGGAGACGACGAGCGGCGCGGTCGCGAAACCGAACTCCTCGGCGCCGAGCAGCGCGGCGATGACCACGTCGCGGCCGGTCTTGAGCTGACCGTCCGTCTGGACGACGATGCGGTCGCGCAGCCCGTTGAGCAGCAGGGTCTGCTGGGTCTCGGCGAGGCCGAGCTCCCAGGGGCCGCCCGCGTGCTTGAGCGAGGTGAGCGGGGAGGCGCCCGTACCGCCGTCGTGGCCGGAGATGAGGACGACGTCCGCGTGCGCCTTGGAGACACCCGCGGCGACCGTGCCCACGCCGACCTCGGAGACCAGCTTCACGTGGATGCGGGCGACCGGGTTGGCGTTCTTGAGGTCGTGGATCAGCTGGGCCAGGTCCTCGATGGAGTAGATGTCGTGGTGCGGCGGCGGGGAGATCAGGCCGACGCCGGGCGTCGAGTGACGCGTCTTGGCGACCCACGGGTAGACCTTGTGGCCGGGCAGCTGGCCGCCCTCGCCGGGCTTGGCACCCTGCGCCATCTTGATCTGGATGTCGTCCGCGTTGACCAGGTACTCGGAGGTGACGCCGAAGCGGCCGGAGGCGACCTGCTTGATCGACGAACGCCGCGCCGGGTCGTACAGGCGGTCCGGGTCCTCGCCGCCCTCACCGGTGTTGGACTTGGCGCCCAGCTGGTTCATGGCGATGGCGAGGGTCTCGTGCGCCTCCTTGGAGATGGAGCCGTACGACATGGCGCCGGTGGAGAAGCGCTTGACGATCTCGGAGACCGGCTCGACCTCGTCGATGGAGATCGACGGGCGGTCGCTCTTGAAGCCGAAGAGGCCGCGGAGCGTCATGAGGCGCTCGGACTGCTCGTTCACGCGGTCCGTGTACTGCCGGAAGATGTCGTACCGGCGGTTGCGGGTGGCGTGCTGGAGGCGGAAGACCGTCTCCGGGTCGAACAGGTGCGGCTCGCCCTCGCGGCGCCACTGGTACTCGCCGCCGATCTCCAGCGCGCGGTGCGTGGCCGCGATGCCGGAGACGGGGTACGCCTTGGCGTGGCGGGCGGCCACCTCCTTGGCGATGACGTCCAGGCCGGCGCCGCCGATCTTCGTGGCGGTGCCCGCGAAGTAGGTGCCGACGAAGTCCTCGTTGAGGCCGACGGCCTCGAAGACCTGGGCGCCGCGGTAGGAGGCGACGGTGGAGATGCCCATCTTGGACATGACCTTCAGGACGCCCTTGCCGAGCGCGTAGATCAGGTTCTTGATGGCCTGCTCCGGCTCCAGGCCGGACAGGAAGGTACCGGCGCGCAGGAGGTCCTCGACGGACTCCATGGCCAGGTACGGGTTGACCGCGGCGGCGCCGTAGCCGATCAGCAGCGCGACGTGGTGGACCTCGCGGACGTCACCGGCCTCGACCAGCAGGCCCACCTGGGTGCGCTGCTTGGTGGCGATGAGGTGGTGGTGCACGGCGGAGGTGAGCAGCAGCGACGGGATCGGCGCGTGCTCGGCGTCCGAGTGGCGGTCCGAGAGGACGATGAGGTGCGCGCCGTTCGCGATGGCCGCGTCGACCTCGCCCCGGATCTCCTCGATCCGCGCGGCCAGCGCCTCGCCGCCGCCGGAGACCCGGTAGAGGCCGGAGAGCGTGGCGGCCTTCATGCCCGGCATGTCGCCGTCGGCGTTGATGTGGATGAGCTTGGCCAGCTCGTCGTTGTCGATCACCGGGAAGGGCAGGGTGACGCTGCGGCAGGACGCGGCGGTCGACTCCAGCAGGTTGCCCTGCGGGCCGAGCGAGGACAGCAGCGAGGTGACGAGCTCCTCGCGGATGGCGTCCAGCGGCGGGTTGGTGACCTGCGCGAAGAGCTGCGTGAAGTAGTCGAAGAGCAGCCGGGGGCGCTCGGACAGGGCCGCGATCGGGGAGTCCGTGCCCATGGAGCCCAGCGGCTCGCCGGCGGTACGGGCCATCGGCGCGAGGATGACGCGCAGCTCTTCCTCGGTGTAGCCGAAGGTCTGCTGGCGGCGGGTGACCGAGGCGTGGGTGTGCACGATGTGCTCGCGCTCGGGCAGGTCCGACAGCTCGATCTCGCCGGTCTCCAGCCACTCCGCGTAGGGGGCGGCGGCGGCCAGCTCGTTCTTGATCTCGTCGTCCTCGATGATCCGCTTCTGGGCGGTGTCGACGAGGAACATCTTGCCGGGCTGCAGGCGGCCCTTGCGGACGACCTTGGCCGGGTCGATGTCGAGGACGCCGACCTCGGAGCCGAGGACGACGAGGCCGTCGTCGGTGACCCAGTAGCGGCCGGGGCGCAGACCGTTGCGGTCGAGGACCGCGCCGACCTGGGTGCCGTCGGTGAAGGTGACGCAGGCCGGGCCGTCCCAGGGCTCCATCTGCGTGGAGTGGTACTTGTAGAACGCGCGGCGGGCCGGGTCCATGGAGGTGTGGTTCTCCCACGCCTCCGGGATCATCATCAGCACGCTGTGCGGGAGGGAGCGGCCGCCGAGGTGGAGCAGCTCCAGGACCTCGTCGAAGGAGGCCGAGTCGGAGGCGTCCGGGGTGCAGATCGGGAAGATCCGGTCCAGCACGCCGTCGCCGAAGGCCTCGGAGGCCAGCTGGGACTCGCGGGCCTTCATCCAGTTCCGGTTGCCCTTGACCGTGTTGATCTCACCGTTGTGGGCGACGAAGCGGTACGGGTGGGCGAGCGGCCAGGACGGGAAGGTGTTCGTGGAGAACCGCGAGTGGACCAGGGCGAGCGTCGAGGCGAAGCGACGGTCGGAGAGGTCGGGGAAGAAGGGCTCCAGCTGGCCGGTGGTCAGCATGCCCTTGTAGACGATGGTGCGGGCGGAGAGCGACGGGAAGTAGACCCCGGCCTCGCGCTCGGCGCGCTTGCGCAGGACGAACGCCTTGCGGTCCAGCTCGATGCCCGTCGAACCGTTGGAGACGAACAGCTGGCTGAAGGCGGGCATGGTGGCGCGGGCGCCGTTGCCGAGCAGGTCCGGGGTGACCGGGACCTCGCGCCAGCCGAGGACCGTGAGGTTCTCCTGAGCGGCGATGGCCTCGATCTGCTCCACGGCGACGGCCTGTGCGGGGCCGTCGGCGGGGAGGAAGGCGATGCCGACGGCGTACGCGCCGGCCTCGGGGAGCTCGAAGCCGGCCACCTCGCGCAGGAACGCGTCCGGCACCTGGGAGAGGATTCCGGCGCCGTCGCCGGAGTCCGGCTCGGAGCCGGTGGCGCCGCGGTGCTCGAGGTTCCGCAATACGGTCAGGGCCTGCTCAACGAGGGTGTGGGTGGCCTCGCCGGTGAGGTTCGCCACGAATCCGACGCCACAGGCGTCCTTCTCGTTGCGCGGGTCGTACATGCCCTGCTGGGCGGGGCGACCGTCCATGGGCGACCAGGCGGTGGTGCTGAGGCCGGTCGCGGAGTGCGTGGATGCGGAACGCATCGGCTCTCCCGTCGTCGTCGTGGCATATGTGCATAGCCGAGGGACGACGTTGGCCCTCTGCGAAATTTCGTGCAGATTACATGATGACGACAATCCCGAGAAGCGGATACGTCATTCCAGCATGCGGACACTGCGCGAAGCAGAAAGAGGGGACTTCCGCGGCGTTCCACGAACGCAGACCGACGCGACACGAGGCGAAGGTCCCGGGTGCAGGGCGGGCATCGTTGCCCGGAGCCCTGGTCTGATTCCCTGCGGACACGGGATCGAAACCGCCGGGTAATGGACTACTTATGTGGTCCGCTGCATAGTGTCTCACTCCGAGGCCGGTCAGCCTACGGCTCCGCCGATCCAGGTTCCCAGGACGTACGTCACACCGGCGGCCGCGCCGCCGAGGGCGAGCTGGCGCACGCCGCTGTACCACCAGGACCGGGCCGTGACCCGGGAGACGACGGCGCCGCAGGCGAAGAGCCCGGCCAGCGCGAGCAGCACCGCCGGCCACAGGGTCGTGGCGCCGAGCAGGTACGGCAGTACGGGGAGCAGCGCGCCCAGCGCGAAGGAGCCGAAGGACGAGACCGCGGCGACGAGCGGCGAGGGCAGGTCGTCGGGGTCGATGCCGAGCTCCTCGCGGGCGTGGATCTCCAGCGCCTGCTCGGGGTCGCGGGACAGCTGCACGGCGACCTCGCGGGCCAGCGCGGGCTCGACGCCCCGGGAGACGTAGAGCTCGGCCAGCTCCTCCATCTCGCTCACCGGGTGCTTGCGCAACTGCTGCCGCTCCACGTCCAGTTCGGCAAGGACCAGTTCGCGCTGCGAGGCGACGGAGGTGTACTCGCCGGCCGCCATCGAGAAGGCGCCGGCCGCGAGCCCCGCCAGTCCGGTGATGACCACGGTCTGCGGGGCGACGGCGCCGCCGGCCACGCCGGTCATGAGGGCGAGGTTGGAGACGAGCCCGTCCATGGCACCGAAGACGGCCGGCCGCAGCCATCCGCCGTTGACGTCGCGGTGGGTGTGGTTGTCCCGGTGCGCGCTGTGCAGCGGTGCTTCGATGTCGATGATGGACATGATGAGATATCTCCCCATTTGCGCCAACGGGTGCCGCGAGACACCCCGCTCCCCCTGAACACCTCGAAACTACGCACGATTTCGGTCGCCCGCCAGCAAGGAAGGCCGTACTTACCTGCGCTTTTGCGGGTCGGCGACCGGGTGACGACAGGGTTCGCGGGGTGTTTTGCGACGAGCGACAAACCACATGCCATGGCACAAATCCCCCAAGGGCTCATGATGAGCCCCATCCAATGTGGGAGAGGCGCGCCATGGAGCCGGTGAAGCTGATTGCATGCAATCCGCAGGTCCTCCTCGAACGGGCCAGGGGCGCTCTTCTCGGGCTCGCGGTGGGCGACGCGCTGGGCGCCCCGGCGGAGAACATGAAGCCGTCCGAGATCCGGGCGAAGTGGGGCCGCATCGAAGGCTTCGTGTCGGACGACCCGGCGGGCACGGACGACACCGAGTACGCGATCTTCTCCGGGCTGCTGCTGGCCCGCCACGGCTCGGCGCTCACGGTCTCCCACGTCGAGCGGGCCTGGCACCACTGGATCGCGGACCTCGACGAAGGCCCGTTCCGGGGCGCCGGCTTCTCGGAGCGCGGCACGCTGGAGAACCTGCGCCGGGGGCTCGCCGCCCCCATCTCCGCCCAGCACCGGCACGCGTGGTCGGACGGTCTCGCGATGCGGGCGGCGCCGTTCGGCGTCTTCGCGGCGGGCCGGCCCGCGGAAGCGGCCCGGCTCGTCGCCATCGACGGCTCGGTCAGCCACGACGGCGAGGGCATCTACGGCGGCCAGGCGGTGGCGGCGGGCGTGGCGGCGGCCATGGCCGGCGGCAGCCCGGCGTCCGTGGTCTCCGCGGCCCTGTCCGTGATCCCGTCCGACTCCTGGACGGCCCGTTCCCTGCGCCGGGCGGCCACCGCCGCCCCGCGCGGGGAGCGAGCCGTGCGCTCGGCGGTCGTCATCGGCGGCTACCCGTGGACGGACCTGGCACCCGAAGCCGTCGGCCTCGCCTTCGGCGCCTTCGCCGCCTGCCGGGGCGACTTCCCCTCCTCGGTCCTGACCGCGGTGAACATGGGCCGCGACGCGGACACCACGGCGGCGGTGGCGGGGGCCCTCGCCGGCGCGATGTCGGGCGCCGCCGCGATCCCCGACGCCTGGTCCTCGGCCATCGGGCCGGTCCGCGGCAGCTGCCTCCCCTCGATGCGGGGCTACCACGTCCTCGACATCGCGGACCTCCTCACCCCCGAATACGAGGCCTCCCGATGACGCCCCCGCCCCCCTCCCCTCCGGCCCCGGACCCCCGCCCAGCCCTCCCCGACCCCAGCACAAACCAGGACCCCGGAACCCCACCCCCGCCCCCCAACAAAGCCGAACCCGGAGCCCATGGCGTGGCCGGGGGCCGAGCCCTCCCCGGAGCCGGGGCGGCCGGGGCGGGAGCCGGAGGCCGGGCCCTCGCCGGAGCCGAAGCCGTGGCCGAGGGCGGAGCCCTCACCGGGGTCGGGGCCGTACCCACCACCGGCGGCGGGGCTGGCGGCGAAGCCGGAGGCCGAGCCCTCGCCGTGGCCGAAGCCGTACCCGCAACCGTGGGCGGGGCCGGAGGCGGAGCCCTCGCCGTGGCCGAAGCCGTACCCGCAACCGTGGGCGGGGCCGGAGGCGGAGCCCTCGCCGGGGCCGCGGCCGTACCCACCACCGTGGCCGGGGGCGGGAGCGCGGCCGAAGCGCTGGCCCGGGCCTCGGGCGGAGCCGGAGGTCCGGCCCTCGCCCAGGGCGGGCCACTGGTGGGCGTTGCGGTCACGGTCGCGTGGGGTGGGGGTGTGGGTTTCGGGGTGCTCGGCGGAGGGCCAGGCCTCCGGATCGCCGGGGTCCGGGCCATCGACCGCATCGTCGAGCGGGCCCCGGCGAGCGCGCCGAGGACCGTCGAGCCCGCCCCCGCCCCCGCCCTCGCACCCGCCAAGCCCGCCGCACCGCCTGCCCCCGCCTTCGAGCCCCCCGCAGGGGCACCGCGGGCCCTCGCACCGCCCCCCGCACCCACCAGGCCCCCCGCAGGGGCATCGCGGACCGTCGCATCGCCCGCCGCACCGCCTGCCCCCGCCGCCGAGCTCCCCGCAGGGGCACCGCGGGCCGTCGCACCGCCCCCCGCACCCGCCAGGCCCGCCGCATGGGCATCTCGGACCGTCGAGCCGGCCCCCGCACCCGCACCCCACGCGCCCGCCGCAGGGCCCGACCCCGTACCCGCCCAGCCCCCCGCAGGGGCCCGGCGGATCGAGGGGCTTCTCCTCGGCCTCGCCGCAGGCGACGCGGCCGGGTGGCCCGCCGCCCGTCACCGCGCCAGCCGGATGCCCGAGTGGACCCGCCGTCTCACCCGCGAGCTCGACACCTTCGCCGAGCAGAACGCCACCACCACCCTCCCCGTCCCCATCGCCCTCAACCAGCCCCCCGAACCCCTGCGCCTCGGCCCGTCCGACGACGCCGAGTGGGCCGCCTTCGTCGCCGAGTCCGTGCTCACCGCCGCCGGCGTACTGCTCAGCGACCTCTCCCGGTCCCGCCGCATGCGCGCCGCGATCGACCTCGCCTGGAACGCCCTGGCCTCCGAGGTCGCCGCAGCCGCGGAACGCGCGCCCGAGGTCGAGTCCGCCGTCCTCCCCCTGCGCGCCCGGATCTCCGTACGCGCCGGCCTCGGCAACCTCGCCACCGGCCTGCGCCCGCCCGCCACCGGCCACGACAACCCGCACTACTTCGACGACGCAGCCTGCATCCGCGCCTGCGTGCTCGCCGTCGTCCACCCGGGCGACGCCGCGGCCGCCGCCGACCTCGCCGAGTTCGACGCCCGCTACACCCAGGACGGCGACGGCGTCCACGGCGCCCGCGCCATGGCCGCCGCCATCGCCACCGCCCTCACCACCGCGGACGTCGACGCCGCCGTGGAGGCCGCCCTCGCCCAGCTGCCCGAGGCCACCGAGATCGGCCGCAACGCCCGCCACGCCGTGGCCCTCGCCCGCACCCGTACGCGCACCCGCGACGGCGGCGCCTTCGCCATCGTCCCCCTCCTCGAACACGAGATCGTGGACCACGTCTACAGCTACGGGATCGCCGCCGCCGAGACCGTCCCCGTGGCCCTCGCCCTCGCGACCGCCGCCCGCGGCAGGGTGACCGAGGCCGTCCCGGCGGCCGCGTGCCTGTCCCGCGTCGCGGACTCCGCCCCCGCCCTCGCCGGCGCCCTCACCGGCGTGCTCGGCGGCGGCGATTCGATCCCCGCCGCCTGGCGCGAGGCCTGCCGCACCCTGTCCGGTTGCGCCCTCCCCCGCCTCGCCGGCACCGACCTCGTGGAACTCGCCGCGCTCCTCGCGCGTACGGAACTCACCTCACCCAAACCTCAGGGGATGATTCGGACATGACGCTCACGTTGGAGGACCGGGCCTGCGGCGCCCTCGTCGGAGCCGCCGTCGGTGACGCGCTCGGCGGCCCGGTGGAGGGCTGGACCCCGGACCAGATCGTGGAACGGCACGGCGGCCGCGTGCACGGCATCGTCGGCCCGTGGCACGAGAACTGGCGCACGGCCCGCCCCATCGCCCCGTACCACAAGGGCGACGGGCACGTCACGGACGACACGTTGATGACGCACGCGCTGGTCCGCGTGTACGAGGCCGTACGCGACCACCTCGACGCGCACGCGATCGCCGAGCACCTGGTCCCCGACCTCATGAACAACCCGCGGTGGATCCCCGAACTGGAGGCCGAGGCGCTGCCGTTGCAGCGGATCTTCCTCGCCGAGAAGTGGATCGTCACCCGCCTGCACTACGCCCACGTCGACCCGCGCGAGGCCGGCAGCGGGAACATCGTCAACTGCGGGGCGGCGATGTACATGGCGCCGGTGGGCCTCGCCAACGCGGGCAACCCGGCGGGCGCGTACACGGAGGCGCTCGACATCGCCGGCGCGCACCAGTCCTCGTACGGGCGGGAGGCGGCGGGCGTGTTCGCGGCGGCGGTGGCGGCCGCGTGCGTGCCCGGCGCGACGGCCGCCTCGGTGGTGGACACGGCCCTGTCCCTGGCCAAGGACGGCACGCGCGCCGCGATCGCCGCCGTCCGCGACGTGGCCGCCGGCCACCGGGACTTCGAGTCGGCGCTGGCCCCGCTGCGGGCGGCGGTGGCCCCGTACGACTCGGTCGGCCCGGACTACCGCGCCCCCTCGCTCGACGCCCGCCGCCCCTCCCGGCTGCACTCCATCGAGGAACTCCCGATCGCGCTGGGCATGCTGCTGGTCGCGGACGGCGCGTACGAGGCCTCGGTGCTCGGCGCGGTCAACTACGGCCGCGACTGCGACTCCATCGCCACCATGGCGGGGGCGATCGCCGGGGCCCTGGGCGGCGAGGCCGTCGTGCCGGCCGTCTGGGCCAAGCAGGTCGCCGAGGCCAGCCGCCTCGACCTGCACGCCCCGGCGCTGGCCATGGCCGCCGTGGCCCGGGAGGTCTTCGCCCTCGACCGGGACCGCCGCCGGGCCCACGAGTCGGCCTTCACCGCGATCTCGGCCCCGCGGTGACGGCGCCCGCGGCCTGCGCCCCGGACTCCGTCCGGCTCACGTGGGCCCAGCCCGAGGACCTGATCGGGCACGAGCTGCGCCAGGCGGCCGAGGACGGCCGGAACCCGGAGCCGGCCCGGCGCGCCTGGCTGGCGGCGGGCGGCAGCCCGGCCCCGGACCGCGCCGGCGCCTCCCCGACCCCGGCCCCGCCGGAGCTCCGCGCCCTCGCGGTCGGCCTGTTGGACGAACTCGCCGCGCAGAAGTCCCCGCTGTCCGCCGCCGAACCGCAGCCCTGGCGGGCGATCGTCGCCGCCTGCCCGGACTGGCCCCGCCCCGCCCGCAGACGCGCCCGCGGACCCGCCGGCGCCCCCACCCCGGACCCCGGCCCCGCCGCCTCCCCGGCTCCGGACCGGGACCGGGACCCCGACCCGGCCGGGCAGGACCCGGACGTGGAGCTGCGGACCCGGCTGGAAGCCGCCTGGTTGGGGCGGGCCGTCGGCTGCCTGCTCGGCAAGCCCGTCGAGAAGCTCCCCCTGGAGGGGATCCGGGCGCTGGCCCGCGCCACCGGCAACTGGCCGCTGAACGACTGGTTCAGCGAACGCGGCGTACCGGCGGAGGTACTGGCCGCGCACCCCTGGAACCGCCGCTCCGCCCCCACCTCGCTCGCCGAGAACATCGACGGCATGCCCGAGGACGACGACCTCAACTACCCCCTGCTCGGCCTGGTCCTCCTCCAGCGCCACGGCAAGGGCTTCACCACCGCCGACGTCGCCCGCCTCTGGCTCGACGAACTGCCCGCCGGGCGGACCTTCACCGCCGAGCGCGTCGCGTACCGCAACCTCCTGCTCGGGCTGGAACCGCCCGCCACCGCCACCCACCACAACCCCTTCCGCGAATGGATCGGCGCCCTCATCCGCGCCGACGTCCACGGCTGGACCAACCCGGGCGACCCGGCCGCCGCCGCGGCCCAGGCCTACCGGGACGCCGCCCTGACGCACACCGGCAACGGCGTCTACGCCGCCCTCTTCATCGCGGCCGCCACCGCCGAGGCCGCCACCGGCCGGGCCGACGTCCACACCGCGCTGCGGGCCGGGCTGGCCGTCGTACCGCCCCGCTCCCGCCTCGCCGAGGCCGTCCGCCTCGGGATCCGGGCGGCCGCCGACGAACCGGACTTCGACCTCGTCGTGGACCGGCTGCACGCGCGCTACGGGCACTACCACTGGGTGCACGCCGTCCCCAACACCGCCCTGATCGCCGCCGCCCTCACCCACGCGGACGGGGACTTCACCCGTTCCGTCTGCCGCGCCGTGTCCGGCGGCTGGGACACCGACTCCAACGGGGCCACCGCCGGCGCCCTCGCCGCACTGCTCGCCGGTTCCCCGAGGGCCCTCCCGGACCGCTGGACCGCCCCGCTCAAGAACCGTCTCGCCACGACCGTCCCCGGCTTCGACGGCATCGGCTTCGACTTCCTCGCCCACCTCACCGCACAGGAGGCAGCACGCTCATGACGGCAATCGCCGTGCTCGGCAGTACGAACATGGACCTCGTCGCCTACGTCCCGAAGACCCCCCGTCTCGGGGAGACCCTCACCGGCCGGGCCTTCCGCACGGTCCCCGGCGGCAAGGGCGCCAACCAGGCCGTCGCCGCCGCCCGTTCCGGCGGGGAGGTGGTGATGATCGGCGCGGTCGGGACGGACGAGTTCGGGGTACGGCTGCGCTCCGCGCTCACCGCCGACGGGATCGACACCGCGGGCCTGCGGACCGTCGAGGGCGCGAGCGGCACCGCCCACATCACCGTCGACGACGAGGGCGGCAACAGCATCATCGTGATCCCCGGGGCCAACGCCCGCGTCACCGGCCTGGAGGCCGGGGACGAGGCCCGCATCGCCGCCGCCGGCGCCCTCCTCCTCCAGCTCGAACTCCCCCTCACGGCCGTCCTCGCCGGCGCCCTCGCCGCCCGCGCGCACGGTGTCCGTACGGTCCTCACCCCGGCCCCGGCCCAGCCGCTGCCCGCCGAACTCCTCGCCGCCACCGACCTCCTCGTGCCCAACGAGCACGAGGCGTCCGCCCTCACCGGCCTCACCGACCCCGGCCGGGCCGCGGAGGCCCTGCTCCACGACGTGCCCGAGGTGGTGATCACCCTCGGCGCGGCCGGAGTCCTGTACGCCGCCCGCGGCCGGGAGCCCCTCTCCGTGCCCGCGCCCCGGGTCCGGGCCGTGGACACCACCGCCGCCGGGGACACCTTCGTCGGCGCGCTCGCCGTGGCCCTCGGCGAGGGCCGGCCGATGCCGGAGGCGCTGCGCTGGGCCTCGGCGGCGGCCGCGCTGTCCGTGCAGCGACCCGGCGCGCAGGACTCGATGCCGACCCGCCCCGAGACCGATGCCCTGGCCGGGCGGGAGGCGGAGCAGCGACCCGCCGGCTTCGCCGCCGGCGGCTGCGGCGACGCCGGGAACGGAGCCGCCTCGTGACCCCCGACGGACCGCGGCCCCCGGCGGACGGGGCCGCTCCGTCGGACCCCGGCGGCCCGCGGGCGTACGCCGCCGGGGGCGGGGGCGGCTCGGGGCGATCCCCTCGGGGCGCCGAACGCACCGCCGCCGCACCCTGCGGCCCCGAGCCCCGTGCGGCGCCCGAGCAGACGCCCCGGCGCGCGCCCGGCCCCACCGGGCCGGGCCCCACCGGAGCGGGCCCCGCCGATGCCCGGCCCGGGCACGGGCCCCTGGCGGGGCTGCGCGTGCTCGACCTGGCCACCCTCTTCGCCGGGCCGCTCGCCGCCACCCTGCTCGGCGACTTCGGCGCCGAGGTGGTCAAGGTCGAGCACCCCGCCATCCCCGACCCCTCCCGCGGCCACGGCCCCGCCAAGGACGGCATCGGCCTGTGGTGGAAGCTCCTCGGCCGGAACAAGCGGACGATGACCCTGGACCTGTCCGCCCCGGGCGGCCGGGACACCCTGCTGCGCCTGGCCGCCACCGCCGACGTGGTCATCGAGAACTTCCGCCCCGGCACGCTGGAGAAGTGGGGTCTGGGCTGGCCCGAGCTGTCCGCCGCCAACCCGCGCCTCGTCCTGGCCCGCGTGACGGCCTTCGGCCAGCAGGGCCCGTACGCCAACCGCCCCGGCTTCGGCACCCTGGCCGAGGCCATGAGCGGTTTCGCCGCGATCACCGGGGAACAGGACGGGCCGCCGACCCTGCCCCCCTTCGGGCTCGCCGACTCGATCGCGGCGCTGACCACCGCGTACGCGGTCATGACGGCCCTGGCCGGGCGCGACCGCACCGGGCACGGCCAGGTCGTGGACCTGGCCATCATCGAGCCGATCCTCACCGTGCTCGGCCCGCACCCGCTCTGGTACGACCAGCTCGGCTACGTCCAGCCCCGCACCGGCAACCGCTCCGCGAACAACGCCCCCCGCAACACCTACCGCAGCGCCGACGGCCGCTGGCTGGCGGTGTCCACCTCCGCCCAGTCCATCGCCGAGCGGGTCGTACGGCTGGTCGGCCGGCCGGAGCTGATCACGGAGCCCTGGTTCGCGACGGGCGCGGGGCGGGCCCGGCACGCGGACGTCCTGGACGACGCCGTCGGCGGCTGGATCGCCCGGCACAAGGCCGAGGAGGTCGTCGCCGCCTTCGAGGACGCGGAGGCGGCCGTGGCGCTCGTCTACGACATCCGGGACGTGATGGCCGACCCGCAGTTCGCGGCGCTCGACACGGTCACCGAGATCGAGGACCCGGAGCTGGGCCCGCTACGGATGCAGAACATCCTCTTCCGGTTGTCCGAGACCCCCGGCGGGATCCGCTGGGCCGGCCGCCCGCACGGCGCGGACACCGACGAGGTCCTGACCGAGCTCGGGCTGACCCGGGCGGAGATCTCCGCGCTGCGGACCGAGGGGGCCCTGTGATCCTGACCTGGCTGTACGCACCCGGCGACCGCCCCGAGGTGGTCGCCAAGGCCCTGCGCTGCGGGGCGGACGCCGTGATCGTCGACCTGGAGGACGCGGTACCGGCCTCCCGCAAGGAGTACGCCCGCGCCGCCACCGCCGAACTGCTCGGCGAGCAGCCCGCGGTCCCGGTCCACGTCCGGGTCAACGCCCTGGACTCCCCCTGGGGCGGCGCCGACCTCAACGCGCTCGGCGGCCTGAGCGGGCTCGCGGGGCTGCGGCTGCCCAAGATCAGCGCCCCGGAGCAGATCGGCGCCGTCGCCGACCGCACCGGCGGGGTCGGCCTGCACGCGCTGCTGGAGTCGGCGCTGGGCGTGGAGCGCGCGTACGACATCGCCCGCGCGCACCCCGCCCTGCGCGGGCTCTCCCTCGGCGAGGCGGACCTGCGGGCCGATCTGGCGGTGAGCGCGGAGGCGGGCCTGGACTGGTGCCGGTCGCGGGTGGTGGTGGCGGCCCGTGCGGCCGGGCTGGCGCCGCCGGCCCAGTCGGTGTTCCCGGACATCCGGGACCTGGAGGCGCTGGCCGACTCGTGTGCCCGCGGCCGCTCGCTCGGCTTCCTCGGCCGGGCGGCGATCCACCCGCGCCAGCTTCCGGTCATCGAGCGGGCCTACCTCCCGGCGCCGGAGGAGGTCGACGCGGCCGTGGAGGTCCTGAGCGCGGCCCGGGCCACGCCGGGGGCGCTGGCGCTGCCGGACGGACGCTTCGTCGACCCGGCGGTGGTGGCGGGGGCGCACCGCACCCTCGCGCTCGCCGCGCGCACGGCCGCCCGCTGACCGGCAGCCGCTGCCCGCAGCGCGAAGGGGGGTCCCGCGCGGTGCGCGGGACCCCCCTTCGGGACCGGTGAGGTCAGAGCTTGCCCGCTTCCGGGGCCTTGGCCTCGGCGTCGGCCTCGGCGCCGGCTTCGTCCTTGGTGAGGACCGGGGTCTTGGCCTTGGCCTCGTCCTTGGTCAGGACCGGGGTCTTGGCTTCGTCGGCGGCCTCGGCGGGGGCTTCCGCGTCGTCGCCCTCGGTGCCGGGGGCGTCCGGCTCGACCACCGTTTCCCGGCCCGGCCGCAGCTTCGCCGACAGCACCAGGTAGACCACGGCCAGGACGAAGACGACGATCGAGGTCCAGACGTTCAGCCGCAGGCCCAGGATGTGGTGCGCCTCGTCGACCCGCATGTACTCGATCCAGCCGCGGCCCACGCAGTACGCGGCGACGTACAGGGCGAAGGCCCGTCCGTGGCCGAGCGTGAAGCGGCGGTCGGCCCAGATGACGAGCAGCGCGACGCCGACGCACCACAGCGACTCGTACAGGAAGGTCGGGTGGTAGGTGCCCGCGTCCCGGTTCGGGCCCGCGGTGATCTCCACCGCCCACGGCAGGTCGGTGGCCCGGCCGTACAGCTCCTGGTTGAACCAGTTGCCCCAGCGGCCGCAGGCCTGAGCCAGCGCGATGCCGGGGGCCAGGGCGTCCGCCCAGGCCGGCAGCGGGATCCCGCGCAGCCGGCAGCCGATCCAGGCGCCCACCGCGCCCAGCGCGATCGCGCCCCAGATGCCGAGGCCGCCCTCCCAGATCTTGAAGGCGTCGACCCAGTTGCGGCCTTCGCCGAAGTAGAGCTGGTAGTCGGTGATCACGTGGTAGAGGCGACCGCCGACGAGACCGAAGGGCACCGCCCACACGGCGATGTCCGCGACCGTGCCCGGCTTGCCGCCGCGCGCGATCCAGCGACGGTTGCCGAGCCAGACGGCGACGAAGACGCCGATGATGATGCAGAACGCGTAGCCGCGGAGCGGGATCGGTCCGAGATGGATCACGCCGGTCGACGGACTGGGGATGTAAGCAATGTCCATGGCAGACATGACGCTACCCTGCCGGGCGGTGCGGACGGCAACCCGCCCGGCAAGACGAAACCAAATCCAGACATGGACCGGCCGGTAACCGCTGCTCCGTCAGTCCCCCGAGGAGCCGTTCGAGGAGCTGGTGGAGGAACTGGTCGACGAGCGGTTCGCGGAACCGTCGCCCGCGGTCTTCGTGGCCGACGGCGAGGCCTTCGCCCCGCCCTTCGTCCCCGATCCGGTCGACGGCGAGGCCTTGCCGGCCCCGGTTTCCGCGCCGGTTCCGCCGGAGCCCTTGGCCGCCCCCTCCACCTGTTCCTTCAGCTTCTCCGGGGTCACCGGATGGGCCTCGTCCGCGAAGATGTTCTTGCCGTCCAGGAGCACGGTGGGCGTGCCCCGGAACTTCCCGGCGACGAACGCCTGGTGCGACTTGCCCACCCAGCTGTCGTGGGTGCCGTTCTCGACGCAGGAGCGGAACTCCGGGGTGTCCAGGCCGTTGACCTTGCCGGCCAGTTCCAGCAGCTTGGCGTTCTTGCCGTAGGCGTCGTCGACCTCCTGCGGCTGGTTCTGGAAGAGGACGTCGTGGTATTCGGTGAACTTGCCCGCGTCCTGCGCGCAGGCCGCGGCGTTCGCCCCCTTCAGCGAACCGCTGCCGCCCATGTTGCCGTCGATGAGCGTGACCAGGTGGTAGTCGACCTTGAGCAGGCCCTTGGCCTCCAGCTCGTGGATCGTGTCGCGGTAGTTGTCCTCGAAGGACTTGCAGGCGGGGCAGCGGAAGTCCTCCCACACGGTCAGGGTGGACTTCGCCTCGGGCTTGCCCGTCTGGATGGCGAGGGCGTCCTTGCCGCTCGCGCCGGAGGGGGCGGTCACCGGGCCCGCCTTGGAGCTGCCGCTCTTGCCGGTGTTGGCCGCGATCACGCCAACGACGGTCGCCAGGCCGAGGACGCCGACCACCGCCGACGCCACGATGAGGGTCCGCCGGCGCTTGTCCCGGGTCTTCTGCCGCTGGCGCTCCTCCTGGAGTCGCTCCCTGGCCGATCGTTTCGTCGCATCGCGGTTGGCACCGTCGTTCTTCTCGCTCACGTTCGGCCAAACGAAGCAGGGAGGCACTCGCGTGCCCCCCTGCCCGCTTTTCCACCCGATCGGGCTACAGAACCCGATCAGAGGTCCACGTTTTCGATCGAACGCGCGCCGTCAGCTCCTGCGTACGCCTTCCGCGAGCTCGCCCGCCAGCGCCCGTACGGCGTCCAGCCCGGCGGCCGGGTCCGGGGCGTCCAGCAGGAGCTTCACGAAGGCCGAGCCGACGATCACCCCGTCGGCGAAGCCGGCGACCTCCTTGGCCTGGACGGCGTTGGAGACGCCGAGGCCGACGCAGACCGGGAGGTCGCTGGTGGCGCGGGTGCGGCGCACCAGGTCCGCGGCCTGGTTGCCGACGGACTCGCGGGTGCCCGTGACGCCCATCAGCGACGCGGCGTAGACGAAGCCGGAGCCGGCCGCCGTGATGGTGGCCAGCCGCTCGTCCTTGCTGCTGGGAGCGACGACGAAGACGGTCGCCAGACCGTGCTTCTCGGCGTGCTCGCGCCACAGCGCGGACTCCTGCACTGGCAGGTCCGGCAGGATGCAGCCGGCGCCGCCCGCCGCCGCGAGCTCGGCGGTGAACCGCTCGACGCCGTAGCGGTCGATGGGGTTCCAGTACGTCATCACGAGGACCGGGGCGCCGGTGGCCTCGTGGGCCTCGCGGACGGTGCGGAGCACGTCGGCGATCCTGACTCCGCCGCGCAGGGCGATGTCGTCGGCGGTCTGGATGACCGGCCCGTCGAGGACCGGGTCGCTGTGGGGCAGGCCGATCTCGACGACGTCCGCGCCACCGGCGATGACGGCCTTGACCGCCTCGATGCCGCCGTCGACGGTCGGGAAGCCCGCGGGGAGGTAGGCGACGAGGGCGGCGCGGTCCTCGGCCTTCGCCTTGGCGAGGGTGGCGCTCAGCAGCTCGATGTTGCCGCGTCCGTGCGTGGAGCTCACTTGTCGTCCCCCTCGGAGAACTCGTTGTCGGCCACTTCACCGTCGGTGTCGTACAGGTCGAAGTAGCGGGCCGCCGTGTCCATGTCCTTGTCGCCGCGCCCGGAGAGGTTGACGACGATCAGGCCGTCCTTGCCCAGCTCCTTGCCGAGGTCCAGGGCGCCGGCGAGGGCGTGCGCGGACTCGATCGCCGGGATGATCCCCTCGGTGCGCGACAGCAGCCGCAGGGCCTGCATCGCGGCGTCGTCGGTGACCGCGCGGTACTCGCCGCGGCCGGAGTCCTTGAGGTAGGAGTGCTCCGGGCCGATGCCCGGGTAGTCCAGGCCGGCCGAGATGGAGTACGGCTCGGTGATCTGGCCCTCCTCGTCCTGGAGGACGTACGAGCGGGAGCCGTGCAGGATCCCGGGCTCGCCGGCGGTCAGCGTGGCCGCGTGCTCGCCGGTCTCGACGCCGTGCCCGGCGGGCTCGAAGCCGACGAGGCGGACGCCCGTGTCCGGGATGAAGGCGTGGAAGAGGCCGATGGCGTTCGAACCGCCGCCGACGCAGGCCGCGACGGCGTCGGGCAGCCGGCTGGCGCGCTCCAGGATCTGGCGGCGGGCCTCGACGCCGATGACCCGGTGGAAGTCGCGGACCATGGCCGGGAAGGGGTGGGGGCCGGCGACCGTACCGAAGAGGTAGTGGGTCCGGTCCACGTTCGCGACCCAGTCGCGGAACGCCTCGTTGATCGCGTCCTTCAGCGTCCGGGAGCCGGACTTCACGGCGATGACCTCGGCGCCCAGCATGCGCATGCGGGCGACGTTCAGCGCCTGGCGCCGGGTGTCGATCTCGCCCATGTAGATCACGCACTCGAGGCCGAAGAGCGCGCAGGCGGTGGCGGTGGCCACGCCGTGCTGGCCGGCGCCGGTCTCGGCGATGACCCGGGTCTTGCCCATGCGCTTGGTGAGCAGCGCCTGGCCCAGCACGTTGTTGATCTTGTGCGAGCCGGTGTGGTTCAGGTCCTCGCGCTTGAGGAAGATCCGCGCGCCGCCGGCGTGCTCGGCGAAGCGGGGCACCTCGGTGAGGGCGCTGGGGCGGCCGGTGTAGTTGACCATCAGGTCGTTGAGCTCGGCCGCGAAGGCCGGGTCGCCCTTGGCCTTCTCGTACTCGACGGCGACCTCGTCCACGGCGGCGACGAGCGCCTCCGGGATGAACTTGCCGCCGAAGTCGCCGAAGTAACCCTCGGCGTTGGGGACGTGACCCTCCGGGTCCGGAATGAAGAACTCGCTGGACATGTGCCAGTGCTCCTACGGGTGCGAGATGCGGCGGGGTGGATTCACCGTATGGCGCCGCCCGCAAGTACCGCGCACACCCCGCTGGGGGATGTCGCGCGTACGGTGCGGAGCGGCCCGCGTCCGGAGCCGACGGCTCGGACGCCAGGCCGTACGGGAGCTGCGCGCGGCGCGGTACGTCTCGGGTACCGGGCCGCGGCGGCCCTCGTTACAGCGCGCCTCCGCGGCGCCATCGCATGCCGTTGACCTGACCGGGCTCGGAGCCGATCACGTACCGGACCCGCCGTCCGTGCACGCGCCGGGCCGGGGCGCGGCAGCCGCGGGGGCGGCAGCCGCGCGCCAGGGGCGCGTGCGCCGTCGGTACGCCGACCGGGCCGCGGCGAGCTGCCGACGGCGCGGTCCGCGTACGGACGGAGGGCGGGACGCGGGTCATGGGGTCGGGTCAGCTCCGCCCGTGGCGCAGGGCGGGGTGGGCGCCGGCGGCGACGAGGTCGGCCACGGCCGCCTTCGGGTCGCGGCCGGTCACCAGGGACTCCCCGACGAGGACGGCGTCGGCGCCCTCGTTGGCGTAGGCGATCAGGTCGTGCGGCCCGCGGATGCCGGATTCGGCGACCTTGACGATGTGGGCCGGGATCTCCCCGACGACGCGCTCGAAGGTGGAGCGGTCGACCTTGAGGTCCTTGAGGTTGCGGGCGTTGACGCCGATGATCTTGGCGCCGGCGGCGACCGCGCGCTCCACTTCCTCCTCGTCGTGGACCTCGACGAGCGGGGTCAGACCGATGGACTCGGCCCGCTCGATGAGGGAGACGAGGGCCTCCTGCTCCAGGGCCGCGACGATCAGCAGCACGAGGTCGGCGCCGTAGGCACGGGCCTCCCAGAGCTGGTACGCCGTGACGATGAAGTCCTTGCGCAGGATCGGGATGTCCACGCGGGCGCGGACGGCCTCCAGGTCGGCCAGCGAGCCGCCGAAACGACGCTGCTCGGTGAGGACGGAGATGACCGCCGCACCGCCCGCCTCGTAGTCGGCGGCGAGCCCGGCCGGATCCGCGATCGCGGCCAGCGCGCCCTTGGAGGGGCTGGAGCGCTTGACCTCGCAGATCACCTTGACGCTGTCGCCGCGCAGGGCAGCGACCCCGTCCTTGGCCTGGGGCGCCTTGGCGGCACGCTCCTTGAGCTCGTCGAGGCTCACGCGGGCCTGCCGTTCGGCAAGGTCTTCGCGGACCCCTTCGATGATCTCGTCGAGCACACTCACGCGAGCGGCCCCCTTCCGGGTCGATGACGGTCGGCCGCCTTGCAGACACGTACAACTGCGAGGTCGGCAATTCAAATGGTATCCGCAGGAGGCCTGGCCCTCCGCACGCGGTTGACGGCGTCCCAGTACCTGGACATTCGGAACCAGGCGTTCATATGGGCTGCTCAAAGGGCTCGGGGCCCTCAGGGGGCCAGCATCGAGCCGAAAGAAAGATTTCGGACGACGACGAAGGCCAGGGCCAGCGCACCGAGCCCCCACCAGTACGGCGCCCGCATGACGATCCGGGGGGCGGGGCCGCCGCGGAAGGCGCGGACCAGCCACAGGCTCATGAACCCGGCGAAGACGAGGTATCCGGTGACCGCGAGGGCGTTCGCGCCGAGAGCCGTGACCAGATCGCCGTGGGCGAACGCGTGCGCGCTGCGCAGGCCGCCGCAGCCCGGGCACAGGATCCCGGTCAGCCGGAACAGCGGGCAGACCGGGTAGTGGCCCGGCTCGTTGGGGTCCACGGTGCCCACGTAGGCGAAGGCGGCGAAGGCGCCGGCCAGGTAGGACGCCGGGACGGCGAGCCTGCGGACCCGGGACCGCGGGGGCGCGGCGGGGGCGGGGGGCACCGGGTGGGCCGGGGCCGCCGGGGGCGTGCCCGGCGGGGCGACATCGGGGGTGCGGGAGGCGTCCACCAGCTGATTCTCTCCGGTCATGACAAAAGGCGCAGCCCGGCGGGGCCACGCCTTTCGGCTGAGCTGCGTCGCGCGCATCCCGTAGGTCGCGCTCAGACCTTGGCGGGGACCTTGTTGGCGGCGATGACCTCGGCGAGGTCCTTGTGGGCGGCCTTCGGCGCACCCATGCCCGCGGCCTTCATCGCCATGCCCACGACACCGCCGAGCACGACGACGACGAGACCGGCCCAGAAGCCGAGCGGGTTCGCGATCACCATGAAGGCGCCGGAGATGCAGAAACCGATGAAGGCGATGATGACACCGGTCCAGGCGGCCGGGGTGTGTCCGTGGCTAGTGCCCGCCATGAGTTGCTCCTCGTTGCTCTGTCGCGCTGCTGTGTCGAACGTGCGGTCTGTGTCGAACGCTCGGCGACCATTGTCCCGCACGGGGCGGCTTCGCCGTCCAGGGGGGTCGGGTCAAGGGGCCCGGTCGGCGCCCGGGTCGGTGGTCGGGTCCTCGCCGCGGTCCAGAGCCTTCCACAGATCTTCCGGCCGGTCCGGATCCACCGCCGCGACAGTCCGCGTACGGGGGCTGCCGTCACGCTCGTAGCGGCCTCCCATCGAGGGCCAGGCCCGGCCGAAGCGCAGCGCCAGCAGGCCGGCGGCCAGGATCAGGACCGCGCCGGCGGCCGTGACGTACGGCCACGTCGTCTGGGTCAGCGCGGCCGCGTGCGCGGCGCTGTCCGCGGTCGTACGGGCGGCCTCCGCGTCCAGGGCGCGACGGCCGTCCGAGCCGAGGAGCGCGGACAGCGCCGCGCCCAGGCCGCTGAGGGCCAGCAGTCCGGACACCAGCAGACGGCTCCTGCCGCGCACGGCGAAGACGGCGACCAGCGCGGCCAGGCCCACGATGGCCAGGGCGGCGGGGAGCCCGGTGACGGCCCTGCCGTCGGCGGCCAGCCGGAGCGAGTCACCGCCGATGGCGGTGGTGCCCCGGGCCCAGGTCCGACCGGAGGCGAGCAGGACGACGGTGGCGCCGAGGGCGCCCAGCAGCAGCGCGGCGGCCACGCTGCGACGGGCGCCGCGACCGTCGGGAGCCTCGGGCTCGGACGGTTCGGACGCGGCATCGTTTCGGGGCGGGGGTACGGCACTCACGTACCCCACTATCCCCTACGCCCTCAGGAGCCGTGGAGGCGGTTCGCCGCTGCCACCGCGCGCAGCACCGCGGCCGCCTTGTTGCGGCACTCCCGGTCCTCCAGCTCCGGCACCGAGTCGGCGACGACACCGGCTCCGGCCTGCACGTACGCCGTACCGTCGCGCAGCAGCGCGGTGCGGATGGCGATGGCCGTGTCGGAGCCCCCGGCGAAGTCCAGGTAGCCCACGCAGCCGCCGTAGAGGCCGCGGCGGGAGGGCTCCAGCTCCTCGATGATCTGCATGGCGCGGGGCTTGGGCGCGCCGGAGAGGGTGCCGGCCGGGAAGCAGGCGGTGAGCACGTCGAAGGCGCTCTTGCCCTCGGCGACGCGGCCCGTCACCGTCGAGACGATGTGCATGACGTGCGAGTAGCGCTCGACGCTCATGAAGTCGACGACCTCGACGGAGCCGGGCTCGCAGACCCGGCCGAGGTCGTTGCGGCCCAGGTCGACGAGCATCAGGTGCTCGGCGCGCTCCTTGGGGTCCGCGAGCAGCTCCTCGGCGAGCTCGTGGTCCTCCTGCGGGGTCGCGCCCCGGTGGCGGGTGCCGGCGATGGGGTGGACCATGGCCCGCCCGTCTTCGACCTTGACGAGCGCCTCGGGGCTGGAGCCGACGACGTCGAAGCCGTTCTCGAAGCGGAAGAGGTACATGTACGGCGACGGGTTGGTGGCCCGGAGCACGCGGTAGACGTCCAGCGCGGAGGCGCGGCAGGCGGTCTCGAACCGCTGCGAGGGCACCACCTGGAAGGCCTCGCCGGCCCGGATCCGCTCCTTGATGTCCTCGACGGCCGCCTGGTACTTCGCGCCGCCCCACAGGGCGGAGAACTCCGGCAGCTCGGAGGCGGGCAGCGGGGCCGGGGTGTACGGGGCGGGCCGGGCGAGGTCGGCCTCCATGGCGTCGAGCCGGGCCACGGCGTCCGCGTGGGCCTCGTCCACGCCCGTGTCCAGGTCGTTGTGGTTGATCGCGTTGGCGATGAGCTGGACGGTTCCGTCCCAGTGGTCCAGGACCGCCAGGTCGGAGGTGAGCAGCATGGTCAGCTCGGGCAGTTCGAGGTCGTCGGCGGTGTGCTCGCCGATCCGCTCCAGCCGTCGCACGATGTCGTAGCCGAGGTAGCCGACCATGCCGCCGGTGAAGGGCGGCATGCCGCCGGCGAGGTCGTGGGTGGGGGTGCCGCCCACGTCGCTGGGCGTAGGGGGGGTGTGCAGGGCCTCGACGGTGGCGCGCAGGGCGTCCAGGGGGTCGCCGTCGGTGGGCACGCCGACGGGCGGGGTGCCGATCCAGTGCGCGCGGCCGTCCCGGGCGGTCAGGGTCGCGTCGCTGCGTACGCCGATGAAGGAGTACCGGGACCAGGAGCGGCCGTTCTCGGCGGACTCCAGCAGGAAGGTGCCGGGGCGTTCGGCGGCCAGCTTGCGGTAGAGCCCCACCGGGGTGTCTCCGTCGGCCAGCAGCTTGCGGCTCACGGGGATGACGCGGCGGTCGGCCGCGAGCTTGCGGAACGTCTCGAGATCCATGGCGTGGGGACCCTACCTAGTCGGCTGCGCGGAGGAGGACATCGTCGTCGAAGCAGGTGCGGGCGCCGGTGTGACAGGCGGCTCCGACCTGGTCGACCTTGACGAGCACGGTGTCGGCGTCGCAGTCGAGGGCGACGGACTTCACGTGCTGGAAGTGGCCGGAGGTGTCCCCCTTCACCCAGTACTCCCGGCGGCTGCGGGACCAGTAGGTGCAGCGCCCGGTGGTCAGGGTGCGGTGCAGGGCCTCGTCGTCCATCCAGCCCAGCATCAGCACCTCACCGGTGTCGTACTGCTGGGCGATGGCCGGGACCAGTCCGTCGGCGGAGCGCTTGAGCCGGGCGGCGATGGCGGGATCGAGGGAGCCGGGGCGGGGGGACGTACTCATACGGCCATTGTGCCGGGCCGGGAGGGGGTCGATGATCCGCGTCCGCCTGATGGGCGGGCAGACGACGGGTTCCGGTCGTAGGCTGGCCTACATGTCTACCCATGCGAAGCGTGAACGCCTGTTGCTGGCGGACCTGTTGGAGGCGGCCGGACCGGAGGCCCCCACGCTGTGCGACGGCTGGACCTGCCGGGAACTGGCCGCGCACGTCGTCGTCCGGGAGCGGCGGCCGGACGCGGCGGGCGGGATCCTGCTGAACGTGCTGAAGGCCCGCCTGGACAAGGCCATGGAGGAGTACGCCGCCAAGCCGTACGAGGAACTCATCCAGCTGATCCGGACCGGCCCGCCGCGGATGTCGGTGTACGCGCTGAAGCAGATCGACGAGGCGGCGAACGCGGTTGAGTTCTTCGTCCACGCGGAGGACGTCCGCCGGGCGCAGCCGGACTGGTCCCCGCGGGAACTGGACCCGGTGTTCTCGGACTCGCTGTGGTCCCGCCTGGAGAAGCTGGCCCGGCTGACGGGCCGCCGCTCCCCGGTGGGCCTGGTCCTGCGCCGCCCGAACGGCCAGACGGCGGTGGCGCACAAGGGTGCGCCGGTGGTGACGGTCACGGGCGAGCCGGGCGAACTGACCCTGTTCTGCTTCGGCCGTCAGGACGCCGCCGACGTCTCCCTGGAGGGGGAGAAGGAAGCGGTCGCCCAGTTGACGGTGGCGAAGCTGGGCGTCTGACCGGCGGGTCCGGGCCGAGCGCGGGAGACGGCGCGGGGGCGGGGCGGGGGCCGCGCGCAGCGGCGCCCCCGCCCCGGCCGGCCGGGGGCCTCAGCGGACCGGGTGTCCCGCGTCCCGCAGCGCGGTCTTGACCTCGGAGATCCGCAGGTCGCCGAAGTGGAACACCGACGCCGCCAGCACGGCGTCGGCACCCGCCTCGATCGCCGGCGCGAAGTGCGCGAGCGTCCCCGCGCCGCCCGACGCGATCACCGGCACGGTCACGTGCTTGCGTACGGCCGCGATCATCTCCGTGTCGTAGCCGTCCTTCGTCCCGTCGGCGTCCATGGAGTTCAGCAGGATCTCCCCGGCGCCCAGCTCCGCCGCCCGGTGGGCCCACTCGACGGCGTCGATGCCGGTGCCCTTGCGGCCGCCGTGCGTGGTGACCTCGAAGGACCCGGAGTCGGTCCGGCGGGCGTCGACCGACAGCACGAGGACCTGACGGCCGAAGCGCTCCGCGATCTCCTGGATCAGCTCGGGGCGGGCGATGGCGGCGGTGTTGACGCCGACCTTGTCCGCGCCGGCCCGCAGCAGCTTGTCCACGTCGTCCGCGGTGCGGACGCCGCCGCCGACGGTCAGCGGGATGAAGACCTGCTCGGCGGTCCTGCGCACCACGTCGTACGTGGTCTCGCGGTTGCCGGAGGACGCGGTGATGTCGAGGAAGGTCAGCTCGTCGGCGCCTTCGGCGTCGTACAGCTTGGCCATCTCCACCGGGTCACCGGCGTCGCGCAGGTTCTGGAAGTTGACGCCCTTGACGACCCGGCCGTTGTCCACGTCCAGGCAGGGGATCACGCGTACGGCGAGGCTCATCCGGCCACCGCCCCGTACGCCTCGACCTCCACCTCGACGACCATCGACGGGTCGACGAAGCCGGAGACGATGAGCATGGTCGCGGCCGGGCGGACCGCGTCGAAGAGTTCCTTGTGCGCGCGGCCCACGTCGTCCACGTCGCGGGCGTGCGTCAGGTACATGCGGGTGCGGACGACGTCCTCGGGGCCGAGCCCGGCCTGGGCGAGGGCCTTGAAGGCGACGCCGAAGGCGGCGACGGTCTGGTCGTACGGGCCGCCCGCGTCGGCCGCGGTGCAGCCGGAGACGAGCACGAGCCCGTTCGGCAGCTGCACGGCGCGGGAGTACGCGATGACGTCCTCGTAGGAGCCGCCGGAGGAGATGCGGCGTACTTCTGCGGAGCTCATGCGGAGACCACCTTCAGGGCTTCTTCCAGGGTGAAGGCCTTGGCGTACAGGGCCTTGCCGACGATCGCGCCCTCGACGCCCAGGGGCACCAGCTCGGCCAGGGCCCGCAGGTCGTCGAGGGAGGAGATGCCGCCGGAGGCGACGACGGGCCGGTCGGTGGCGGCGCAGACGTTCTTCAGCAGCTCCAGGTTGGGGCCGGTGAGCGTGCCGTCCTTGCCGATGTCGGTGACGACGTACCGGGCGCAGCCCTCGGAGTCCAGGCGGGCGAGGGTCTCGTACAGGTCGCCGCCCTCGCTGGTCCAGCCGCGGCCCTTGAGGGTGGTGCCGCGCACGTCGAGGCCGACGGCGATGCGGTCGCCGTGTTCGGCGATGGCCTTGGCGGCCCACTCGGGGGTCTCCAGGGCGGCGGTGCCGAGGTTGACGCGGGTGCAGCCGGTGGCGAGGGCCGCGGCGAGGGAGGCGTCGTCGCGGATGCCGCCGGACAGCTCGACCTTGATGTCCATGGCGCCGGTGATCTCGGCGACGAGTGCGCGGTTGTCACCGGTGCCGAAGGCCGCGTCGAGGTCGACCAGGTGCAGCCATTCGGCGCCGGAGCGCTGCCAGGCGAGGGCGGCCTCCAGCGGGGAGCCGTAGGAGGTCTCGCTGCCGGACACCCCGTGCACGAGGCGGACGGCCTGACCGTCGCGGACGTCGACCGCGGGGAGGAGTTCCAGCTTCGCTGAGGGCACGGTCATCACAGGGTCTCGATCCAGTTGGTGAGGAGCTGGGCGCCGGCGTCGCCGGACTTCTCGGGGTGGAACTGGGTGGCCCACAGGGCCCCGTTCTCCACCGCCGCGACGAAGCGTTCGCCGTGGGTGGCCCAGGTGACCTTGGGGGCGCGGATGAGCGGGTTGGTGGTCTCCAGGCTCCACTCGCGCGCCGCGTAGGAGTGCACGAAGTAGAAGCGGGCGTCCGCGTCCAGGCCGGCGAAGGCCTGGGTGTCGGCCGGGGCCTCGACGGTGTTCCAGCCCATGTGGGGGACGATGGGGGCCTTGAGCGGGCCGACCGTGCCGGGCCACTCGTCCAGGCCCTCGGTCTCCACGCCGTGCTCGATGCCGCGTTCGAAGAGGATCTGCATGCCGACGCAGATGCCCATGACCGGGCGGCCGCCGGAGAGCCGGCGGCCGATGATCCAGTCGCCGCGGGCCTCGCGCAGGCCCTTCATGCAGGCGGAGAAGGCGCCGACGCCGGGGACGAGGAGTCCGTCGGCGTCCATGGCCTTGTCGTAGTCACGGGTGATCTCGACGTCGGCGCCGACGCGGGCGAGGGCGCGCTCGGCGGAGCGGACGTTGCCGAAGCCGTAGTCGAAGACGACGACCTTCTTGGTGGGGCGTGCTGTGCTCATTCCCAGATTCCTTGGATCCGCAGGACTCCGGCGGCGAGGCACATCGCGGAGCCGATGGCGAGCAGGACGATGACCGACAGCGGCATCTTCTGCTTGTGGAAGGAGTAGACGCCGCCGGCCAGGAACAGGCCGAGGACGATCAGGATGGTGTTGAGGCCGTTCACGGCTAGAGGGCGCCCTTCGTGGAGGGCAGGATGCCGGCCGCGCGCGGGTCGAACTCGGCGGCGTAGCGCAGGGCCCGGGCGAGGGCCTTGAACTGGCACTCCACGATGTGGTGGGCGTTGCGCCCGTACGGGACGTGGACGTGCAGGGCGATCTGGGCCTGTGCGACGAAGGATTCCAGGATGTGCCGGGTCATCGTGGTGTCGTACTCGCCGATCATCGGCGCCATCTTCTCGGGCTCGGTGTGCACGAGGTAGGGCCGGCCGGACAGGTCGACGGTCACCTGGGCGAGGGACTCGTCGAGCGGCACGGTGCAGTTGCCGAAGCGGTAGATGCCGACCTTGTCGCCGAGGGCCTGCTTGAAGGCGGCGCCGAGCGCGAGGGCGGTGTCCTCGATGGTGTGGTGGCTGTCGATGTGCAGGTCGCCGTCGGTCTTGACCGTGAGGTCGAAGAGGCCGTGGCGGCCGAGCTGGTCGAGCATGTGGTCGTAGAAGCCCACGCCGGTCGAGACGTCGACCTTGCCGGTGCCGTCGAGGTTTATCTCGACGAGGACCGAGGTCTCCTTGGTGGTCCGTTCGACCCGTCCGATGCGGCTCATGCGTGCTGCTCCTTCTTCAGTGCGCGAACCGCTTCCAGGAACGCGTCGTTCTCTGCCGGGGTGCCGGCGGTGACGCGCAGCCACCCCGGTACTCCGTTGTCACGGACCAGGACACCCTGGTCGAGGATCTTCTGCCATGCGGTGTGGGAGTCGTCGAACTTCCCGAACTGGATGAAGTTCGCGTCGGAGTCGGTGACCTCGTAACCGAGGGCCCGCAGTTCGACGACGAGCCGGTCCCGTTCGGCCTTGAGCTGCTCGACGTAACCCAGCAGGGTGTCGGTGTGCTCCAGGGCGGCCAGCGCGGTGGCCTGGGTGACGGCCGACAGGTGGTACGGCAGGCGCACCAGCTGGACGGCGTCGACGACGGCGGGGTGCGCGGCCAGGTAGCCCAGGCGCAGGCCGGCGGCGCCGAAGGCCTTGGACATGGTCCGGGAGACCACCATGTTCGGGCGGCCCTCGATGAGGGGCAGCAGCGAGTCGCGGTGGCTGAACTCGACGTACGCCTCGTCGACGATGACGAGGGAGGGCTTGGCGGCCTGGGCGGCCTCGTAGAGGGCCAGGACGGTCTCCGCTTCGACGGCGGTACCCGTGGGGTTGTTCGGCGAGGTGATGAAGACGACGTCGGGGGCGTGCTCGGCGATCGCGCGCTCCGCCGCCGCCACGTCGATGGTGAAGTCGTCCCGGCGCGGGCCGGAGATCCAGCCGGTGCCGGTGCCGCGGGAGATCAGCGCGTGCATCGAGTACGAGGGCTCGAAGCCGAGGGCGGTACGGCCGGGGCCGCCGAAGGTCTGGAGCAGCTGCTGGATGACCTCGTTGGAGCCGTTGGCGGCCCACACGTTCTCCCGCGCGACGGGGTGCCGGGCCGTACGGGTGAGGTAGGCGGCCAGCTGGGTGCGCAGCTCGACCGCGTCCCGGTCGGGGTAGCGGTTGAGGGTGCGGGCGGCTTCGGCCACCCGCTCGGCGATCCGCGCGACGAGCTCGGCGGGGAGCTCGTACGGGTTCTCGTTGGTGTTCAGCTGGACGGGCACGTCCAGCTGGGGGGCGCCGTACGGGGTCTTGCCGCGCAGCTCGTCCCGGATGGGGAGGTCGTCGATGCCGGTCACGCCTGGGGAACCTTCCATCCGAAGCGCGCCTTGAGGGCCGCGCCGTGCGCCGGCAGGTCCTCGGCCTCGGCGAGGGTCACCACGTGGTGGGTGACCTCGGCGAGGGCGTCGCGCGTGTAGTCGACGATGTGGATGCCGCGCAGGAAGGACTGCACGGACAGGCCGGAGGAGTGGCAGGCGCAGCCGCCGGTGGGCAGCACGTGGTTCGACCCGGCGCAGTAGTCGCCGAGCGAGACCGGGGCCCACGGGCCGACGAAGATCGCGCCGGCGTTGCGGACGCGGGCGGCCCACGCGGCGGCGTCGGCGGTCTGGATCTCCAGGTGCTCGGCGCCGTACGCGTCGACGACCTTGAGGCCGTCCTCCAGGCTGTCGACCAGCACGATCGCGGACTGCTTGCCGGCGAGCGCGGGCTTGATCCGGTCCTCGACGTGCTTGGTCGCGGCGACCTGCGGCTCCAGCTCCTTCTCGACGGCGTCCGCGAGTTCGGCGGAGTCGGTGACGAGGACGGCTGCGGCCAGCGGGTCGTGCTCGGCCTGGCTGATCAGGTCGGCGGCGACGTGCACCGGGTCGGCCGTGGAGTCCGCGAGGACCGCGATCTCGGTCGGGCCGGCCTCGGTGTCGATGCCGATCTTGCCGGTGAAGTAGCGCTTGGCGGCGGCGACCCAGATGTTGCCGGGGCCGGTCACCATGTTGACGGGGAGGCAGTCCTCGGTGCCGTACGCGAACATCGCGACGGCGACCGCGCCGCCGGCCGCGTACACCTCGTCGACGCCCAGCAGCGCGCACGCGGCGAGGATCGTCGGGTGCGGCAGGCCGCCGAACTCCTTCTGCGGCGGGGACGCGAGCGCGATCGACTCGACGCCCGCCTCCTGGGCGGGTACGACGTTCATGACGACGGAGGAGGGGTACACCGAGCGGCCGCCGGGGGCGTACAGGCCCACGCGCTCCACCGGAACCCACTTCTCGGTCACCGTTCCGCCCGGGACCACCTGGGTGGTGTGCTCGGTGCGGCGCTGGTTGCGGTGCACGATCCGGGCGCGCCGGATCGACTCCTCCAGGGCGGCGCGGACGGCCGGGTCCAGCTGCTCCAGGGCGGCCTTGAGGGCCTCCGCGGGTACCCGGACCTGGGAGAGCTCGACCCCGTCGAACTTCTGCGCGTACTCGATCAGCGCCGCCGTGCCACGATGATGGACGTCCTCGCAGATGGGCCGCACCTTCTCCAGGGCGGCTTCCACGTCGAACTCGGCACGGGGCAGCAGATCGCGCAGGGCGCCACCCTCGGGGAGGGCGTCACCGCGCAGGTCGATACGAGAGATCACCTCCCAATTCTCTCAGACCGCCTGCTGCCACCGTTCGCCCGTATCACTGGCTGATACACGCCCCGGTTGTCACAGCCGCCCGATAACTTTGATCTACACGTACATGTCAGCGGAGGGGGGCCGCCATGACCGAGGCGCGCGCGGGCGGGGCACCGGCGGACCTCACCGCTTCGGAGCTCCGCATGTGGGAGGCGTTCCGCACCGGCAGCGTCTGCGACCTCAGCGCCCGAGCCGCCGAGGAGGACGATCCGCACGCCGACCGCGTCTGGGGTCCGGGGCGCAGCGTCCGCGCCCAGGTGGTGGCGCTGCTGCTGCTCCACGGCCCGCCGCCGGTGCCGGGCCGGGTGGCCTCCCTCAAGCTGCGGGGCGCGCGGATCGCGGGGCGGCTGGATCTGTCCGGTGGCACGGTGGCCCCGTACGTGGAGCTCCAGTCCTGCCGCTTCGACAGCGAGATCCAGGTGTCCGAGGCCCGCTTCGGCACGCTGCGCCTGATCAACTGCGCGATCCCGCGGCTGGAGGCGGCGCGTCTGCACACCGAGGGGGACCTGCACATGCCGCGCTGCCGGGTGGCGCGCGGGATCCGGCTGACCGACGCCCAGATCGGCACCGACCTGCTGGTCAGCCAGGCCGTGGTGCAGCGGGACACCAAGGGCCGGGCGATCGCCGCCGACGGGATGTCGGTCGCGCAGGACTTCCAGGGCGAGCTGCTGGAGACGTACGGGGAGGTGAGCCTGCGCGGCGCCAAGGTCGGCGTGTCGATGAACCTGCGCGGGGCCCGCCTGCGCAACCCGTCCGGGCGGTACGCGCTGAACGCCCCGCAGCTGACCGTCGAGCGGACGCTGTACCTGACCTCGATCGCGCTGGGCTACCTGCAGGGCGGCGACGGCTCCTCCACTCCCCCGTACGGGCTGGGGCCGACCCCGACGCGCGGGCAGCGGGCGCGGCCCTTCGAGTGCCGGGGCGGGCTGCGGCTGGACGACGGCCGGTTCGGGGACGCCATCGACTTCTACGGCGCGCGGTTCGGGCTCACGGACGAGCAGGAGATATCCCTGCGCCGGATCCAGACCCCCGAGTTCCGTTTCGTCGGGGAGCGGCCGGAGCGCGGGCGGGTCGTGGTGTCCGGGGCCAAAGTGGTGAAGCTCGTCGACACCTCCACGAGCTGGCCGGGCCCGGGCGGGGTGTCCATGGAGGGCTTCGTCTACGAGGACCTCGCGCCCCGCGGCCACTTCCCGCTCGCCCGGCGCCTCGCCTGGGTGGCGGCGGCCACCCCCGAGTACTCCCCGGATCCGTACGAACGGCTGGCCGCCGTGCTGCGCGCCAGCGGCGAGGACGCGGACGCCCGGGAGGTGCTGCTGGCCAAGCAGCGGCGGCGCCGGGCCACGCTGCCGCCGGGGCGGAAGGCGTGGGGGTACCTCCAGGACTGGACGGTCGTCTACGGGTACCGCCCGGGCCGGGCGGCGCTGTGGATGGCGGTGCTGTGGGCTGCGGGCGCGCTGCTGTTCTCCCAGCACGAACCGCCGGCCCTCAAGGAGGACGAGCATCCGCAGTGGAGCGCATCCCTGTACGCGCTGGATCTGCTGCTGCCGGTGATCGACCTCGGCCAGCAGGGCCAGTGGAAGCTGGAGGGCGGCTGGCAGTGGGGGGCGGCGAGCCTCGTCATCATGGGCTGGATCCTGGCCACGACGGTGGCCGCGGGAGCGTCGCGGCTGCTGAGGCGGGGGTGACGAGGTCTGTGCCCGGGCCATTACCCTGTGCCTCGTGACCACCGTTCGCCTGCCCCTCTTCCCGCTGAACTCGGTGCTGTTCCCGGGACTCGTCCTCCCGCTGAACATCTTCGAGGAGCGTTATCGCGCCATGATGCGCGAGCTGCTGAAGACCGGCGAGGAGGAACCGCGCCGGTTCGCGGTCGTCGCGATCCGCGACGGCCGTGAGGTCGCACCGACCGCGCCCGGCCTGCCGGACCAGACGGCGCTGCCCGAGCGCGGCCCCGCGGCGGGCTTCGGCTCCGACCCGATCCAGGCCTTCCACCGGGTGGGCTGCATCGCGGACGCGGCGACGATCCGGGAGCGGGAGGACGGCAGCTTCGAGGTCCTGGCGACCGGCACGACGCGGGTGCGCCTGCTCTCGGTCGACGCGTCCGGCCCCTTCCTGACGGCTGAGCTGGAAGAGCTCCCGGAGGATTCGGGCGACGGCGCGGGGGCGCTGGCCGAGGGGGTGCTGCGGGCGTTCCGCAGCTACCAGAAGCGGCTGGCCGGGGCCCGGGAGCGGTCCCTGACGGGCGCGGAACTCCCCGACGAGCCGTCCGTGGTCTCGTACCTGGTGGCAGCGGCGGCGGTGCTGGACATCCCCGCGAAGCAGCGGCTGCTGCAGGCCCCGGACACGGCGACGCGGCTGGCCGAGGAACTGAAACTGCTGCGTGCGGAGACGGCGGTGATCCGCCACCTCCCGTCCCTGCCGGCGGTGGACCTGACCCGTGCCCCGACCAGCCCGAACTGACGGATCACCGATGGCGAAGAAGACGAAGCAGGCGGCCGGCACCCCGGCGGTCGTCGCCCTCACGGCGGCGGGCGTGCCGTTCACCACGCACGCGTACGAGCACGACCCGGCGCACCCCTCGTACGGCGAGGAGGCGGCGGAGGCGCTCGGCGTGTCGCCCGCGCAGGTGTTCAAGACCCTCGTCGCCGACGTGGACGGGGTCCTGACGGTGGCGGTGGTCCCGGTCTCGGGTTCCCTGGACCTGAAGGCGCTGGCGACGGCGGTCGGCGGGAAGCGGGCGGCGATGGCCGATCCCGTGCTGGCGGAGCGCACCACGGGGTACGTGCGCGGCGGCATCTCGCCGCTGGGGCAGCGCAAGCGGCTGCCCACGGTGCTCGACGCGTCGGCTTCGGGGCACGCCACGATCTGCGTCTCGGCCGGCCGCCGGGGCCTGGAGGTCGAGCTCGCCCCGGCGGACCTGGCGGCCCTCACCTCGGCGGTCCTGGCCCCGATCGCCCGTTCCTGACGCTCTAGGGGCGTTCGAAGGCCTGGAGCACCCCGCCGACGGAGAAGCACAGGGCTCCGGTCAGCGTCCCCCAGTTGGCGATGCCGGCGTTGACCAGGCCTCCGGTGGCGGGCCGGGTGAAGGCGGCCAGGGCCGAGATCATGAACAGCACCGACCCGAGCTGGTTCACCGCGACGATCCACCAGCCGAGGCTGCGCGCGCGCAGGCACGGCCAGGGCCGGTGGCAGATCTCGGCGAACGCCAGGTGTCCCGAGATCAGGAACAGCACGCAGCCGATCACATCGGGCGTCCAGATCAGCCGGTCGATCTGCTGGACGCTGAGCCCCCGCAGGAACGAGTCCAGCAGGTTGACGCCGAACACGAGCGTCCCGACGAACAGCACGAACGTGCTCAGCCAGTCCAGACGCGTCGGCTCGTACCCCCACCACCTCCAGTCGGCCGTGACCAGTCGGCCGCCGCCCGGGGAGTGCCGGGGCGCGTTCAGCACCTGAAGGAGCGAGGTGTAGCCCCCGGTGTTGAAGAAGAGGCCCCCCGCGAAGTAGATCGCGGCGCTTTCGAGCGCGTCACCCGAGCCGAACTGGGAGAGCGCGGCGCCGAGCGCGAAGAGGGCTCCCCCGATGACGAACGCCCCCGAGGCGAGGGCGTTGAGCCGGCGCAGCCGGCGGAGCGCCTCCGCGTCGGCGGTGGTCGTCCGCTCGACGCTCTCCCCGGGACCGCGGACGGAGAGCACCCCGCGCCTGCGCGCGACCCGCGACTCCCACACCACCGTGTCCCCTTCGGGCCGGTACCAGGTGCGCCGGGTGGTGAACGGTCCTGCGCCTTCGGCGTGCTGCTCGGGCTGTCCCACGGCCCGAGGGTAGCTCCGCGTACGTCGCCAGCCCCCCAGCCCCGCCGACACGCGGAACGCGGGGCTCCGGTCCGTCAGCCGCGCGGGGGCTCGGCGCCCGCCTGCGGGGACCTGTAGTAGCCGGACCATCCGTAGGCGGCGCCGGGCTCCGGTTCGCGGGGGGTCCACAGGGCCGTGAGACCCAGGTGGAGCAGGACCGCGGCCATCGGCCACGCCAGCAGCGCCCCGTACGCCAGCAACTCCAGCGGCGCGTCGAACGGCACCCCCTGCCCCGCCTTGGCGGCGGCGGCCGGCAGGTCCGAGGTCGACCCCAGCCACAGCCCGAACCGCCACCCCACCAGCGCGGCGAAGCAGGAGCCGACGGCGAGCCCGATCACCAGCGGCACGCCACCGGCCCGGCGCCACAGGAACACGGCGACGGCGCTCAGCACGCCCAGCCCCACCGACAGCAGGACGAAGGTGCCGTCGGAGGCGATCCGCGCCTCGCTCTCGCTGTTGCGCAGGAAGACGGACTGCCCGTTGGCGAAGTACTGCACGCGCGGCGCCAGCCACACCCACAATGCGCCGAGGAGCAGGCCGGCCACGCCGATGGCGAGGGCGACGACGGCCGAGTCCCGGAGGTCCTCCGGGGTGACGGCCCGGGCGGTCCCGCCCGGCTTCTCGGGCGGGAGCGACGGCGGGTCGAGAGGGGACGGCGGGGTCACGGCTTCGGTCACCCCCACATCGTGCCAGGTGCGCCCGGTGGCGGCGTCGCCGGACCGGCTCAGCGGACCGCGGCCCGCCGGTACGCCCAGGTGGCGACGGCCAGGGAGAGGACTCCGACGGCCCCGCACACGCCGAGGTCGAAGGCGACGGCGGCCCAGTCGGGTTCGGGTGCGAAGGTCCGCGCGAACGCCTCCACTCCGTACGTCGACGGCAGCAGGTCCCGCGCCCACACGATCACGTCCGGCATCCGCTCGGGCGGCAGCACCCCCAGCAGCAGCGCCGCCGACATCCCGAGCTGCCCGGCGAGCGTGGCCAGCTCCTGCCGCGGCGCCAGCAGTCCGAGCGCCGCGCCGAGCCCGGCCAGCGCGGCCCCGGCCAGCGGCACCACGGCGGCCAGGATCCACAGGCCGCTCATCGGCAGGCCGAAGAGCACGCACCCGAAGACGGCGGTGACGAGCGTCCCGGGCAGGGTGAAGGAGGCGTACGCGGCGGCGGCGCCGAGCACCACCGACGCGGGCGGCACGGGCAGGGTGGCGTAGTGGTCGAGGCCGCCGCTCGCCCGCAGCTGCCCGAAGTACTGCGCGAGCAGGTTCAGCGCGACGAAGGCGACGACCAGCACGGACGAACCCGCGACGACGGCCCGGGCCTCCGAGCCCCCGTCCACCACGCCCCGCATCAGGATCATGATCCCGACGGACTGGAAGGTCGCCACGAACAGCAGCGGGATCCGCGCCACCCGGGCCCGCGACAGCTGGGCGCGGTACACGGCGGCCAGCGCGGGCAGGAACCGCGCCCGCGGGGCCAGCGGCGCGGCGGCGCACTCCTTGACGGGGGTCGGCAGGACAGCGCCCGCCGTACGGTCGCTCACGACTTCACCAGGCCTTTCGTCTTCCCGCCGAGTGCGAGGTACACGTCCTCCAGGCTCGGCGTGGCCAGCGTGAAGTCGTCGAGGGCGGCGAAGGCCGGCCCGCCGGTCACCGAGGCGACGGCCGCCCGGGCCTCCTCCGGCCCGAGCCGCAGGACCCAGCGCCGGCCGGATTCGGCGGCGTCCGCGCGCAGCGCCGCGACCTCGGGGACGTCCAGCGGAGCGCTCTCCCGCCACACGAGCTCCAGCCGGACCTCGCCCGAGACTTCGGCCTTCAGCCCGGCGGGGGTGTCGCAGGCGATGACCCGGCCCTGGTCGAGGACGGCGACCCGGTCGAGGACGGTCTCGGCCTCGATGACGTTGTGGGTGACGAGCAGGACCGTGGCGCCGTGCTGGGCGCGCCGCCGGTCCACGGCGGACCAGACCGCCCGCCGGGCCACCGGGTCCATGCCGGTGGTGGGCTCGTCGAGGACCAGTACGGGCCGCTCACCGACGAGTGCGGCGGCGAAGCAGGCGAGGCGGCGTTGTCCGCCGGAGAGTTTCTTCAGGGGCCGTCCGGCGATCCCGGTCAGCCCGAGCTCCTCCAGTACGGCGTCGCGCGCGGCCCGCGCCGCGCGTGCGCCGAGCCCGCGCAGCCGCCCGGTGGTCTCGGCGGCGAGCGCCACCGTGAGCTCGTCCAGGGCGGTGGACTCCTGCCCCAGGTAGGCGAGCAGGCGCGAGGCCCGCTCGGGGTGGCGTACGAGGTCGTGGCCGAGCAGGGTGACGGTGCCCGCGTCGGGCCGCATCAGGCCGGTGAGCTGGCGGACCAGGGTGGACTTGCCGGCGCCGTTGGGGCCGAGCAGGCCGAAGATCTCGCCGCGCCGCACGTCCAGGCAGACGCCGTCGTTGGCGCGGGTCTCGGGCAGTGCGGGAGCCCCGCGCCGGCCGCGGACGGCGGGATACGTCTTGACCAGGTCACGCACCGCGCAGATCACGTCCGATGCCGCTCCCGCGGCCGCCGCCGTGCTGTTTTCCGCTTGTGCTGTGCCCGTACTCACGAGGGAGCAGCCTACGGGGTTCCCGCCCCTACTCGGCCGCCGGGGTCAGCGGGGCGCCGAGGTCCCCGGTGCCGGTTCCGGGCGCGGCGGCCGGTACGGCGGCCACGTGCTCGGCGGCCGCGCGGACGTCGATCTCGCGCCAGAACCCGGCGCGGATGGCGTAGCGGTCGTGCTCGTCGATCTGGTCGTCCTTGTGCGCGAGCAGCCCGAACCGGGCGGCGTAGCGCAGCAGCTCGCCGTCGATGCGGTGCGGGATGCGCGGGTACATGGTGGCCAGCTTCTGCAGGTGCACGGTCTCGGGGAGCCGTTCCATCCAGCGTCGGGCGAACACCTGTCCCACCTCGAAGGGGTCCCCGCCGACGGTGGTGATGTCCTCCTCGCGGTCCGCCCAGCGCTGCTCGGCGCTGGTGAGCTGGGCGAGGGTGGGCAGCGAGGCGGTCTCGGCGGGCTCGCCGAGCGGTCCGGCGCGGTCGATCCAGCCCTTGTCGGAGGACCAGCGCAGGGCGCTGGCCGGGGTGGGTCCGCCGGCCGTCCCGGGCTGCGGGCCGGGGGCGCGCAGGGCTCCGGCGAGGTCCTTGGGCGTGGGCACGGCCTTGCCGCCGGGGGCGGCCGGCGCCGGTACGGGCGCCCCCTCCCGGTCGTCGTCGTCGCCGGTGGCGGCGGCGGCGCCGTTGCGGGCGGCCTCGGCGAGCGCCGCCTCGGGCAGCGGGGCCGAGAGGATGGCGGCGATGTCGGGGCGCGGCGCCGGCGGCGGTGAGCACAGGCCGGTGAGGTCCTTGGCGCGGACGGCCCGGGTGATCCAGGCCCGGTCCAGGACGCGGCGTTCGTCGGCCTCGGCGACGAGGTCCTCGGACTGGTTGTAGTCGCCGTCGGCGGCCTGGACGGCCCACAGGTGGACGGCGACCCCGTGTTCCTTGGCGGACATCAGGCCGGGCAGCAGGTCTCCGTCGCCGGTGACCAGGACCACGTCGGAGCAGGCGCGGTTGCGGGCGAGCTCGGTGAGCTCGGCGTGCATGGCGGCGTCGACGCCCTTCTGGGCCCAGCGGCCGTCGCTGCGGGTCAGGGCGCCGAGGCGGACGGTGACGCGGGGCATGACGCGCAGCCGCCGGTGTTCGGGCTGGGGCACGCGGTCGGGTGCGCCGTCGAACCAGTAGATGCGCAGCAGGGGCTGCTCGGTGTCGGCCTCGGCCCGCTCGCGCAGGCCCTGGATGAGGGCGGCATGGTCCACGGTGATCCGGGAGCGGGAGGGCTCCCCGGCGAGAAGGCTGGCGGCGGCGCCCAACAGGTAGCCGGCGTCCACCAGGACGACGCAGCGGTCCACGCGTTCCACCCTCTTCCCTGGGGGTCCTCTGTGTTTCGGCGGGTGCCCCGAGTCTGCCCGACCTCAAGGGTGTTGAAGGCCGGAACTCGATCATCGGCGTGGCGGATCTCACGGAGGGGCCGGGAACCACACCCGGCTACGCGCAGTAATGATCCAAAATGCGCGGTTTCGGGCGCTGTGTGAGTGTGAAGGCGGTCCTGGCCCCTAGACCCTCACGGAGGTTCCACCATGGCCAAGAACAAGAACCAGAAGCAGCCGTCGAAGCAGGCCCGCTCTTCGCAGGACCCGTCGAAGGGCTCGATGGACAGCCCGAGCGAATCGGTGAACCCGTCGCCGAGTCCGATGGACATGGCGCACAAGAGCAAGCAGAAGAAGTTCGGCCACAACTGACGCCGCGCGACGTGATGTGACGGAAGGGCCCTCCCGGCGGTGCCGGGCGGGCCCTTCCGTACGTGCGGCGCCGGTGGGCGGGTGGCGCTATCCGGCCAGGCAGGACGGCCCGAGCAGCACCTTGAGGTCGCCGAAGAGGGCCGGGTCGGGCTGCACGCGGTGCCGGTCGAGGCGGAGCACGGTGGTGGTCCGCGGCCCCTGGAGCTTGATCCGCACCTCGGTGTTGCCCTTGTGGTGGCGCAGGATCTCGCCCAGACGGGTCACCATCGGCGGGGTGACCTTGACGGTGGGGATGGTGAGGACCACCGGGGCGTTGGTGCCGGCCGAGGAGAGGTCGGGGACCATCATCTCCATGGCGACCAGGCGGGGAACGTCCTCACGCTTGTCGAGGCGGCCCTTGACGAAGACGACGGTGTCCTCGACCAGCTGGGTGGAGACGAGCTGGTAGGTCGCGGGGAAGAACATGCATTCGATGGAGCCGGCCAGGTCCTCGACGGTGGCGATGGCCCAGGCGTTGCCCTGCTTGGTCATCTTGCGCTGGAGGCCCGAGATGATGCCGCCGATGGTGACGACCGCGCCGTCGGAGTGCTCGCCGCCGGTCAGCTGGGAGATTCCGGCGTCCGTCTTGTCGGAGAGCACGTGCTCCAGGCCGAAGAGCGGGTGGTCGGAGACGTAGAGGCCGAGCATCTCGCGCTCCTGCGCGAGCAGGTAGGACTTCTCCCACTCGACGTCGGAGAACTCCACGTCGAGGCCGAAGCCGGGCTCGTCGCTCGCGCCCTCGTCACCCATTGCGCCGAAGAGGTCGAACTGCCCCTCGGCCTCCTTGCGCTTGACCGCGACCACGTTGTCGATCATCGGCTCGTGGTGGGCGACCAGGCCCTTGCGGGTGTGGCCCATCTCGTCGAAGGCGCCGGCCTTGATCAGCGACTCGACGGTGCGCTTGTTGCAGACGACGGCGTCGACCTTGTCCAGGAAGTCGGGGAAGCTGGAGAACTTCCCCTTGGCCTTCCTGGTCTTGATGATCGACTCGACGACGTTCTGGCCGACGTTGCGCACCGCGGTGAGCCCGAAGAGGATCACGTCGTCGCCCTGGGCCGCGAAGTTCGGCTCGGACTCGTTGACGTTCGGCGGGAGCACCTTGATGCCCATGCGCCGGCACTCGTTCAGGTAGATCGCGGACTTGTCCTTGTCGTCCTTGACCGAGGTGAGCAGGCCCGCCATGTACTCGGCCGGGAAGTTCGCCTTGAGGTAGGCGGTCCAGTACGAGACCAGGCCGTACGCGGCCGAGTGGGCCTTGTTGAAGGCGTAGCCGGCGAAGGGGACCAGGACGTCCCACAGGGCCTTGATCGCCGCGTCGCTGAAGCCCTTCTTGCGCGCACCCTCCTCGAAGATGACGAAGTTCTTCGCCAGCTCCTCGGGCTTCTTCTTGCCCATGACGCGGCGCAGGATGTCGGCCTCGCCGAGCGAGTACCCGGCGATGATCTGGGCGGCCTTCTGCACCTGCTCCTGGTAGACGATCAGGCCGTAGGTGACCGCGAGCACCTCTTCGAGGGGCTCCTCCAGCTCCGGGTGGATCGGGGTGATCTCCTGCTGCTTGTTCTTGCGCAGGGCGTAGTTCGTGTGCGAGTTCATGCCCATCGGGCCCGGCCGGTACAGGGCCGAGACGGCGGAGATGTCCTCGAAGTTGTCGGGCTTCATCAGGCGCAGCAGGGAGCGCATGGGCCCGCCGTCGAACTGGAAGACGCCGAGGGTGTCACCGCGGCCGAGCAGTTCGAAGGTCTTGGGGTCGTCGAGCGGCAGGGCCAGGAGATCGATGTCGATCCCCTTGTTGGCCTTCACCATCTTGACGGCGTCGTCCATGATCGTGAGGTTGCGCAGGCCGAGGAAGTCCATCTTCAGCAGGCCGAGCGACTCGCAGCTCGGGTAGTCCCACTGGGTGATGGTGACGCCGTCGGTGTGCCGCACCCAGACCGGTACGTGGTCGGTGATCGTCTCGCTGGACATGATCACGCCGGCGGCGTGCACGCCCATCTGGCGGACCAGGCCCTCGACGCCGCGTGCGGTGTCGATGACCTTCTTCACGTCCGGCTCGTTCTCGTACATCCCGCGGATCTCGCCGGCCTCGCCGTAGCGCGGGTGCGAGGGGTCGAGGATGCCGGAGAGCGGGATGCCCTTGCCGAGGACATCGGCGGGCATGGCCTTGGTGAGCCGGTCGCCCATGGCGTACGGGTAGCCGAGGACGCGGGCGGAGTCCTTGATCGCGTTCTTGGCCTTGATGGTGCCGTAGGTGCCGATCATGGCGACCTTGTCGGCGCCGTACTTCTCGGTCACGTACCGGATCACCTCGACGCGCCGACGCTCGTCGAAGTCGATGTCGACATCGGGCATCGAGACGCGCTCGGGATTCAGGAAGCGCTCGAAGATCAGACCGTGGGTGAGCGGGTCGAGGTCGGTGATGCCCATGGCGTACGCGACGATCGAGCCGGCCGCGGAGCCTCGGCCCGGGCCCACCGCGATGCCCTGGTTCTTGGCCCACATGATGAAGTCGGCGACCACGAGGAAGTAGCCGGGGAAGCCCATCGAGATGATCGTGTCCATCTCGTACTCGGCCTGCTTCATCCGGTCGTCCGGGATGCCTCCCGGGTAGCGGCGGTGCATGCCGCGCATGGTCTCCTCGCGGAACCAGCTGACCTCGGTGTGGCCTTCCGGGATGTCGAACTTCGGCATCAGGTTCCGGAACTTGAACATGCCCTCGGTGTCGATCTGGTCCGCGACCAGCTTCGTGTTGGCGCAGCCCTCCTGCCAGGCGTCCGAGGAGTCGATGGCGTACATCTCGTCCGTGGACTTCAGGTAGTAGCCGGTGCCGTCGAAGCGGAAGCGGTCCGGGTCCGAGAGGTTCTTGCCGGTCTGGATGCAGAGCAGGGCGTCGTGCGCGCCGGCCTCGCTGGCGTACGTGTAGTGCGAGTCGTTCGTCACGAGCGGCGGGATGCCGAGCTTCTTGCCGATCTCCAGCAGGCCGTCGCGGACCCGGCGCTCGATCTCGATGCCGTGGTCCATCAGCTCCAGGAAGTACCGGTCCTTGCCGAAGATGTCCTGGTACTCGGAGGCCGACTTCAGGGCCTCGTCGAACTGGCCGAGGCGAAGGCGCGTCTGGAGCTCGCCGGACGGGCAGCCGGTGGAGGCGATGAGCCCCTCCGACCACTTGGAGATGGTCTCCTTGTCCATGCGCGGCCACTTCGTGAGCCAGCCCTCGGCGTACGCGTCGGAGGACAGCCGGAAGAGGTTGTGCAGGCCGGTGGCGTTGGCCGCCCAGATGGTCTTGTGGGTGTAACCACCGGAACCGGAGACGTCGTCGCGCTTCTGGTGGGGCTGGCCCCACTGGATGCGGCGCTTGTTGCGCCGGGACTCGGGGGCGACGTACGCCTCGATGCCGATGATCGGCGTGATGCCGGCCTTCCGGGCCGTGTGGAAGAAGTCGTAGGCCCCGTGCAGGTTGCCGTGGTCGGACATGGCGATGTGCGTCATGCCCATCTCGTTGCACGCGTTGAACATGTCCTTCAGCCGCGCGGCACCGTCCAGCAGCGAGTACTGGGTGTGGACGTGCAGGTGCGTGAACGGCGGCTTGGTCACGGTGGGGGTCCTCCGGAGGGCAGAGAGGGGGCAGCTCTGAATCCTACGTCGACCGGGTGACAATCCACGGGCACCGACGGGTACGGTCATGCGTTGCAGAACCAAGGACACCTGTCCGGAACGCGATCGACACCGATCCACCCCGCACCACCAGGAGGCATCCGCCATGGCGGTTCCCGAGACGACAGACGAGCAGCGCGCCGAGCAGATCCTCGACGTGTTCGACACCGCTTTCGGTGAGCTGCTCGCCGCCGACCCCGCTGCCTTCCAGGTCAAGTTCCGGAAGATGGCCGCCTCCGCCTTCGCCTTCTACCGGGGCACGGCCTGCCTCTTCTACTCCGACCTGGAGCGGGACCGGCACGGCGGCCCGTACCTGGACGAGCGGACGGGCCGGGTGTGGATCCACGGTGATCTGCACGCCGAGAACTTCGGCACGTACATGGACGCCAACGGCCGGCTGGTCTTCAACGTCAACGACTTCGACGAGGCCTACGTCGGCCCCTTCACCTGGGACCTGAAGCGCTTCGCCGCCTCCGTCGCCCTGATCGGCTACACCAAGGCGCTCAGCGACGACCAGATAGGCGAGCTGGTGCGGATCTACGCGGGCGCCTACCGGGAGCGGATCCACCGGCTGGCGGCCGGCGCCAAGTACGAGGAGGTCCCCTCCTTCACCCTGGACACCGCCGAGGGCCCGCTGCTGGGCGCGCTGCGCTCGGCCCGCTCCCGCACCCGCTTCTCCCTGCTGGACTCGATGACGGAGATACGGGACTACGAGCGCCGCTTCGCCTCCGGCGGGGGCTCCGTCGAGCTGGACGCGGCGACCCGCTACAAGGTGCTGGCCGCCTTCGACGGGTACCTGGAGACGCTGCCCGACGAGTCGCTGGTGCGGCCCGACTCCTACCGGGTCAAGGACGTGGTGGGACGCCGGGGCGTCGGCATCGGCTCGGCGGGCCTGCCCTCCTACAACATCCTGCTGGAGGGGCACAGCGACGCCCTGGAGAACGACGTCGTGATCTACATCAAGCAGGCGCAGACCCCGGCCGTCTCCCGGCACATCACCGACCGCGCCGTCCGGGACTACTTCCGGCACGAGGGGCACCGCACGGTGATCTCCCAGCGCGCCCTCCAGGCCCACGCCGACCCGTGGCTGGGCTGGACCGAGCTGGACGGGTCCGGGCAGCTGGTGGCCGAGGTCTCCCCGTACGCGGTGGACCTGGACTGGTCGGACCTGGACGACCCGGAGGAGATCGCGGCCGTGGTCGCGGACCTGGGCCGGGCGACGGCGACCATGCACGCGGCGGCCGACGAGGCCGAGAGCGGGCACTCCCTGGTGCCGTTCTCCACCGAGCGGGCCATCGACGCGGCGATCGCGGCCGATGAGGAGGGCTTCGCGGAGCTGCTCGTGGACTTCGCCCACGCGTACGGCGCCCGGGCCCGCGCCGACCACCAGATCTTCGTCGACCTCTTCCGCAACGGCCGTCTGACCTCGTAGTGCGTGGCCGGGGCCGGGCCCGGGACGCGGCTTTCACAGGGACGCATGGCAGACTCGCGACGATGGACATCTCAGGAGTGGGGCTTCGAGGGCTGCGGGCCGCGCTGTTCAGCGCGCTCGTCGTGCTGCTCTCGGCCGGCTCGCACGTCCTCATGTCCCGCGTCCCGCTGCCGCCCGCGCTGGTGGGCGGGGCCTTCGCCGGCGTGTTCGTGATCGCCTACGCGCTCGCGGGCCGCGAACGGGGCTTCGGCCCCATCGCCGGGCTGCTCGTTCCGCTGGAACTGGCCGCCGACACCGTCTTCACCGCCGGACAGCACCTCTGCTACGGCCCGGCCGGTGGCCCCGTCTCGGGTCCGCTGCGCGCGATGGGCCTGGACGAGCTGTGCGGGGGCGCGCCCGTGGGCGGGCCGCTGACCGAGGTGGCCGGGCCCGTGACCGATCCGGCCGCGCTGCTGGCGGCGCCCGGGCCGTGGACGCCCTGGCTGCTCCTCGGCGCCCACGTCTCGGTCGGGCTGCTCGCCGCCGCGTGGCTGCGCCACGGCGAGCGGGCCCTGGGACAGCTGCTGCGCGCGGTGGCCGCCTTCGCGTTCAGGCCGCTGCTGCTGGCGGGGGCGTCGGTGGCGGTCGCCTCCCGTCCGGCGCGGCGGACGCCGCGGCCGGGCCGCGCGGGCTCCGGGGCCCGTACGCGATTCCCCGCTCACTCCGTGGGCCGGCGGGGACCTCCCGTGCTCGGCGCGCTCGCGCGCGCCTGACGCACGTACCGGCTGCGCCTCCCGGCGGTGGCCGGAGGACAGTCCCCTCGACACGTCACACCCCACGGAGATCACGATGAGTTCACGCAACAGCCACGCGAACAAGGCAGCGGCCCGCGAGCGGCTGCGCGCCGAGCGCGAGGCCCAGGCCAAGAAGGACAAGGTGCGCCGCCAGGTGATCGTGGCCGGCGCCGTCCTCGCCGGGCTCGGCCTGATCGGCGCCGTCAGCTACGCGGTCGTGCAGGCCAACCAGCCCGACCACTGGGAGAAGGCCGCCAAGGCCGAGCTGGTCAAGCCGAAGAACACCGAGGGCGAGGACGGCACCACGGTCGTCATCGGCAAGCCCGACGCCAAGAAGACGCTGGAGCTGTACGAGGACTCGCGCTGCCCGGCCTGCGCCGGCTTCGAGCAGGCGGCCGGCGAGCAGGTCAAGAAGGACGTGGAAGCGGGCAAGTACAAGCTCCGGTACTTCGGCGCCACCTTCATCGACAACGCCGTCAAGGGCGAGGGCTCGAAGAACGCGCTGAGCGCGCTGGGCGCGGCGCTGAACGTCAGCCCGCAGGCCTTCCTCGACTACAAGGCCGCCCTGTACTCCAAGGAGCTGCACCCCGAGGAGACCGTCGACAGCTTCGCCAAGGACGAGTACCTGCTGAAGGTCGCGGACACGGTCCCGGCGCTGAAGGGCAACGCCGAGTTCAAGAAGGCCGTCGAGGACGGCACCTACGACCGGTGGGCCATGGACATGTCGAAGGCCTTCAACAAGTCCGGCGTGACGGGGACCCCCACGCTGAAGATGGACGGCAAGAAGATCGACACCCCGCAGACGGCGGAGCTGTTCACGGCCGCGATCGACAAGGCCCTGCAGGGCTGATCCCCGGACATTCCGGGACACGCTTCCCGGCAGGGCCGCGCCAACGGGCGGGCGAACTCACAGAGTTCGCCCGCCCGTTGCATTCCGACATCTATTCCCCAAGGTGTACCCGTCGGTAATGTGACCCGTCGTGACCAGTCATCTCACTCCTTCTCAGACCGCGGCGACTCCCCGTCGCCGTACGGTCGTTCTCGCCGCCGCGGCCACGGCCGCGCTGGCCCCGCTGACCTCGCTCGGCGCCTCGGCGGCCCACGCGGCGACGCAGGCCGCGCCCGCCTTCCTGCACGGCGTCGCCTCGGGCGACCCGCTGCCCGACGGGGTCCTGCTGTGGACCCGCGTCACCCCGACGCCGGAGGCCGTGCCCGGCTCCGGCCTCGGCCCGGCCACCCAGGTCGGCTGGGAGGTGGCATCCGACCAGGCCTTCTCCCGCGTCGTCGGCTCCGGCACCGTCACGGCGAGCGCCGCCTCCGACCACACCGTCAAGGTGGACGTGCGCGGGCTCCAGCCGCAGACGCCCTACTGGTACCGGTTCACCGCCGGCGGCGCCGTCTCCCCCGTCGGCCGCACCCTGACCACCCCGGGCCACGACGTGACGACCTCCGGGGTCCGCTTCGGCGTGGTCTCCTGCTCCAACTGGGAGGCCGGCTACTTCTCCGCGTACCGCCACCTGGCCGCCCGCACCGATCTGCACGCGATCCTGCACCTGGGCGACTACATCTACGAGTACCAGACCGGCGGGTACCCGGAGGCGAAGTACGTCGTGCGCCAGCACGAGCCGAAGCACGAGATCGTCTCGCTGGCCGATTACCGCACGCGGCACGGCACGTACAAGACGGACGTCGACCTCCAGGCGCTGCACCACGCGCACCCGGTCATCGCGATCTGGGACGACCACGAGTTCGCCAACGACAGCTGGGCCGGCGGCGCCGAGAACCACACTCCGGGCGCGGAGGGCGAGTGGGCGGCCCGCGCGGCCGCCGCCAAGCAGGCGTACTTCGAGTGGATGCCCGTACGCGCCTCCATCGCGGGCACGGTCTACCGGCGGCTGCGCTTCGGCACCCTCGCCGATCTGCACCTGCTCGACCTGCGCTCCTTCCGTTCGCAGCAGGCCAAGGTGGGCAGCGGCGCGGTGGACGACCCGGAGCGCACCATCACCGGGCGCGCCCAGCTGGACTGGCTCAAGTCGGGCCTCACGGGCTCCAGCGCGACCTGGAAGCTGGTCGGCACGTCGGTGATGATCTCGCCGGTGGCCTTCGGCTCGCTGCCCGCGCACCTGCTGAAGCCGCTGGCGAAGCTGCTCGGCCTGCCCGAGGGCGGCATAGCGGTCAACGTGGACCAGTGGGACGGGTACACCGACGACCGCAAGGAGCTGCTGGGCCACCTCAAGGACCGCAACGTCAAGAACACCGTGTTCCTGACCGGCGACATCCACATGGCGTGGGCGAACGAGGTCCCGTTGAACATGGCCACGTACCCGGGTTCGGGGACCGCCGCGACCGAGTTCGTCGTCACCTCGGTGACCTCGGACAACATCGACGACATCCTGCACGTGCCCGCGGACACCGCCTCGCTGGTCGCCGAGACGGCCGTCAAGGCCGCCAACTGGCACGTGAAGTGGCTCGACATGGACGCGCACGGCTACGGCGTCCTCGACGTGACGGCGGAGCGCTCGCAGATGGACTACTACGTGGTGTCCGACAAGCGGCGGCAGGACGCCACGACCTCGTGGGCCCGCTCGTACCGGACCCTGAACGGGACGCAGAAGGTGGAGCGGGCGTACCAGCCCGTCCACTGATTCATCTGATTGTCCGTCAAATATCCCGTCACATGGGGCGTCTGGTTCATACCAGGCGCCCCATGTGCGTTTTCGGCAACAAATCTTTTACGCAAGACACTTGACCTGAATATGTCATGCACACATAAGCTTCGCGCCAGCTGAAGAAGATCCTTCAGGCCACCACCCCCCACCACCCCCCACCCGCGAGGAGCACACGTGCGCGCAATTGCCCGCATATCCCCCCTTCTTCGCCGCCGCCTGATGGGCACGGCGGTTCTGGCCGGAACCCTGGCCTTCACCCCGCTCGCGGCCCCCACCACGCTCGCGGCAGCCAAGGCCCCCGCCGAGCAGTGCGCCGAGCAGCCCGCCGCCGGCGCCGCCAACGCCCGCGTGAGCCGCGTGCACGACGAGCACGCGAACGAGCCCAACGCGATCACCGACGCGCAGGCCCAGGTCATGGACACCGACCTGAAGGCGAAGCTGGACAAGGCCCTCAAGAACCAGCCGCAGCGCAGCCTGCGCGCCGCCGAGGCCGCCACGACCATCCCGGTGTACTTCCACGTGATCCACTCCGGGACCACCGGAAAGCTGACGTCCACCCAGATCAACAACCAGCTGGCGGTCCTCAACGCGGCCTACGGCGGCCAGGGCACCGGCAACGTCAACACGAACTTCCAGTTCACCCTGGCCGGGACCGACTACACGGACAACGCCGGCTGGTACAACCTGGCCGACGGCTCCACGGCCGAGACGAACATGAAGAACACCCTGCGCAAGGGCGGCCCCGGCGCGCTGAACTTCTACACCGCCAACCTCTCCGGCGGGCTGCTCGGCTGGGCGACCTTCCCGACCTCCTACGCCTCCAGCCCCAAGATGGACGGCGTGGTCGTGCTCGACTCCTCGCTGCCGGGCGGTTCCTCCGCCAACTACAACGAGGGCGACACCGCGACCCACGAGGTCGGCCACTGGATGGGGCTCTACCACACCTTCCAGGGCGGCTGTAACGGCAACGGCGACTACGTCTCCGACACCCCGGCCGAGAAGTCCGCGGCCTTCGAGTGCCCGACCGGCCGCGACAGCTGCACCAGCAAGTCCGGCGTGGACCCGATCCACAACTTCATGGACTACACGTACGACTCCTGCATGTACCAGTTCACCGCCGGCCAGGTGGCCCGCATGAGCAGCAGCTGGACCGCGTACCGCGCAGGCTGACCCCCTGCCACGACGAAGGGCACGGCCCGGCATCCGCCGGACCGTGCCCTTTCCCGTACCGCCCGCCCGGCGGCCGTCCATCCGCCTACAGGCTGTCGAGGAAGCCGATCGCGACCTTCCACAGCTGCTCCGCGGCCTCCGCGTCGTAGTCGTCCAGCTCCGGGTCCGTGAACAGGTGCCCGGCGCCCGGGTAGCTGTGGACCTCCACGTCCGCCCCGGCCCGCTGCATCCGCAGGTACCAGGCCGTCAGCCAGTCGTGCGGCTCGAAGGGGTCCGGGTCCGCGATGTGCAGCTGCACCGGCAGCTCGTCCACCGAGGCGTCCTCCTCCAGGTCCGCCGTGCCGTGCAGGAGCAGCAGCCCGCGCGCCTTCTCGTCGGCCATCGCCAGGTGCTGGGCGACGGAGCCGCCGAAGGAGAAGCCCGCGTAGACCAGGCCCTGGTCGGAGTGGGGGGCGGCGGCCAGCACCGCGCGCTTCAACAGCTCGTCCCGGCCGATCTCGTCCCGGTGGGCCATGCCCTCCTCGACGGTCTCGAAGGTGCGTCCCTCGAAGAGATCCGGCACCTGGACCTGGTGCCCGGCCGCGCGCAGCCGGTCGGCCGCCGCGTGCACCGCGGGCCGCAGCCCGTACGTCGAGTGGAAAAGCATGATGTTCATGCCTCCATCGTGCCAGCCCCCGAACGGAAGGTGTCCGCGGACCGCTCCCGCTACGTTCCTCCCATGGAGATGGAGAACTTCCTTCGCCCCGCCCTCGTCATCGGCGGCGCGCTGGTCGCCACCCTGATCGCGGGCGGGCTGCTGGACCTGCTGCTGCGCCGGGCCGACGCCCGGCACACCGAGACCCCGCTGTGGGGCCTGCTGCGCCGCTGCCGGCCGCCCTTCCAGGTGGTGCTCTGCGCCTCGCTGCTCAGAGGCTCCTACCGGTGGGCGGGAGTCCTCCCCGACCATCCCCTCGGCGTCGGCCGCCTCCTCACGCTGGTGCTGATCGCCTCCGTGGCCTGGCTGGCGGTACGCATCGCGTCGGCCGCCGTCGACTCGACGTACGCGCGCTACGCGGCGGTGACCGAGGACGACGCCCGGGTCCGCCGGGTCCGCACCCAGGTCACGCTGATCCAGCGGGTGGTGACGGCGGTGGTGGTCGTGGTCGCCGCGGCGGCGATGCTGCTGACCTTCCCGCCGATGCGTACGTTCGGCGCCTCGATGCTGGCCTCCGCGGGCGTCCTCGGCATCGTGGCGGGCATCGCCGCGCAGGCCGCGCTCGGCAACCTCTTCGCCGGCCTGCAGATCGCCTTCGGCGACACCGTCCGCATCGGCGACACGGTGGTGGTCGACGAGGAGTGGGGCCGCGTCGAGGAGATCACCCTGACCTTCCTCACCGTCCGCACCTGGGACGAGCGCCGCATCACGATGCCGGTGTCGTACTTCACGAGCAAGCCCTACGAGAACTGGTCGCGCGGCGGAGCGCAGATGACCGGCACGGTCTTCTGGCACCTGGACCACAGCGCACCGCTCGACCTGATGCGGGAGCAGCTCCGGCAGATCCTGGAGGACCTCCCGGAGTGGGACGGCCGCGGCGGCGGCCTGGCCGTGACGGACACCACACCGCACACCGTCCAGGTCCGCGCGGTGGTCACGGCGAAGGACGCGGACGACCTGTGGACCCTGCGCTGCGCGGTCCGCGAACGCCTGATCAACTGGCTCGTCACCCACCACCCCCACGCCCTCCCCCGCATCACCACCACCGGGGCCACCCCGAGGCCGGACGCCTGACCCGCCGGCCGGACGCACGGCAGGCCTGCTCCGCGGCCTAGGTGTATTGACCCGGAGGGTTGTTGACGCGGGTGATGGGTGGGTGGCCGCCCAGTGCGGTGTGGCAGCGGTGGTGGTTGTAGGTGTGGAGGAAGTCTGCCAGGGCCCTGGTTCGCTCGTCGTTCGATTGGTAGGGCCGTTGGTAGGCCCATTCGTCCAGCAGGGTGCGGTTGAAGCGTTCGACTTTGCCGTTGGTCTGGGGCCGGTAGGGCCGGATCTTCTTGTGGGTGATGCCGGCCGAGGCCAGGGTCTGTGTGAACAGCTTGGACTTGTAGCAGGAGCCGTTGTCCGTCAGGACCCGCTCGACGGTGATGCCGTGGTTGGCGAAGAAGGTGTTGGCCCGCTGCCAGAAGCCGGCGGCGGTGTCCTGCCGCTCGTCGGCCAGGACCTCGCTGTAGGCGAGGCGGGAGTGGTCGTCGACGGCGGAATGGATGT
>NZ_JBIAJH010000029.1:0-87799 GCF_042871845.1 Streptomyces sp. NPDC005533
GGCCAGCCGTCGTCCACGACACAACGGGCCAGGCGCAGTCGTCCGGTCTCGGTCAGCGGGGCGTTACGGTGGACCACGAGGGCCTCCTCGGCTAGGTGGAGATGTCGCAATCCACACCGAACCCGGAGGCCCTCACCCATTTCAAGAACCCAGCACGCGTGTCACCAACGTCCCGGGACAACACACCTAGGCCGTCTCTTCCTCATCGGAGGGGGGCGGCCAGGCCTGGCCCCAGTCGACGTCCCGCGCCGCCTTGTAGAGGTCGCCGTGGCGTTTGGTCACGTTGACCCGGGTCAGGCCCGCCGCCTCGCCGTCCTGCGGGCCGCACAGCTCCAGCTGCACCAGCCCCTTGCGGATCTGCGGCCTGCGCGTGATCCGGAAGGCGGCCGGCTCCACCGGGAAGCGGGTCGCGGCGACGTAGCTGAACTTCTCGTCCTCGTACGGGAGCGAGCCGCCCTTGACCTTCCGGTGCAGGGAGGACCGGCTGACCCGCGCCGAGAAGTGGCACCAGTCCTGCCCGACCACGATCGGGCAGGTCCCGTCGTGCGGGCACGGGGCGGCGACCCGCAGCCCGGCCGCGATCAGCTGGTCGCGGGCCTCGCGGACGCGGAGGTAGCCCTCCGGCGTGCCCGGCTCGATCAGCACCACCGCCTGCCCGGCGCGCGCCGCCTCGGCGACCACCGCCGTACGGGCCTGCGGGGTCAGCTCGCCCAGCACGTACGAGACCGTCACCAGGTCGGCCTCGGGCAGGGACAGGCCGGAGCCGATGACGGCCCGCCGCCAGTCCGCGGCGCGGAGCACCGGCGAGGCCGAGGCCCGCGCCAGCTCCTGGCCGAGCTGCAGCGCCGGCTCCGCCCAGTCCAGCACCGTGGTATCCCGCGGACCGTCCCAGGTGGCGTCCACCGCCCAGGCCGCGGCGCCCGTGCCGCCGCCCACGTCCACGTGCGAGGCCGGAGCCCAGCCCGGCGCCGCCTCGGCCAGCCCGTCCAGGGCGGCTCGTACCGCCTCGAAGGTGGCGGGCATCCGGTACGCCGCGTACGCCGCCACGTCGGAGCGGTCCCGCAGGACCGGGGCGTCGGTCGGGGTCTGCCCCCGGTAGTTGGCGATGAGCCGCTCCACGGCGGCCGTGGCCTGCTTGGGCGGGAGGCCGTCGAGCAGGCCGCCGAGCGTGCGGCGGAGGGTCTCGGCGGTGGTGGGGGCGGAGGCGTTCACCTGCGAAGTTTATGTCGCGGACCGCAGTGGCCCGGCCGGCCGGGCTCCGCCCCCGGTCCGGGCCTCAGACGCCGGCGGGGCCGGAGCGTGCGGCGGGGCCGGTCTGCCACGGGCGGCACAGGCCCAGGAAGGCGGTCAGGGACAGCAGGGCGCACACCAGTTGGACCAGGGCCATCGGGACGGCCGTGTCCTCGCCCGCGATGCCCACCAGCGGTGAGGCGATCGCACCGACCAGGAACGAGGACGTGCCCAGCAGCGCGGAGGCCGAGCCGGCCGCGTGCGGGGTGCGCATCAGGGCCTGGGCGTTGGTGTTCGGCAGGACCACGCCCATGGCCGACATCAGGACGAACAGCGCGGCGGCGATCGGCGTCAGCCCGACCTCCCCGAACACCCCCGTCGACATCAGCAGCAGGGCCACCGCGGCGGCCGTGATGGTCGCGAGGCCGACGGCCAGGACCTTGTCCAGGCTGACGCGGCCGACCAGCAGCTTGCCGTTGACCTGGCCGACGAGGATCAGGCCGACGGAGTTCAGCCCGAAGAGCAGGGCGAACGCCTGGGGCGAGGCCCCGTAGATCTCCTGCACCACGAAGGGGGAGGCGGAGATGTACGAGAAGAGCACGGCGAAGGCGAAGCCGCCGGTCAAGGTGTAGCCGGCGAAGACGCGGTCGCCGAGCAGCCCGCGCATGGTCCGCAGGGCGGAGCCGACGCCGCCGGTGTGCCGCCGCTCGGGCGGCAGGGTCTCGCCGAGCCGGCGCCAGACCATCAGGGTGAGGACCGTGCCGACGCCGGTGAGGACGACGAAGACGCCCCGCCAGTCGGCGAAGCGCAGCACCTGGCCGCCGATGAGCGGGGCGATGATCGGGGCGGCCCCGGATATGAGCATCAGGGTGGAGAAGAAGCGGGCCATCTCGTCCCCGTCGTACAGGTCGCGTACGACGGCCCGTGCGATGACGATCGCGGCGGCGCCCGCCAGGCCCTGGAGCAGCCGGAAGGAGATCAGCAGCTTGGCGGTCGGCGCGAGGGCGCAGATCGCGGTGGCCAGGACGTAGACGACCATGCCGGCGAGCAGGGGCCGGCGCCGGCCCCACTTGTCGCTCATCGGGCCGATCACGAGCTGGCCCAGGGCCATGCCGGCGAGGCAGGCCGTGAGGGTGAGCTGGATGGTCGCGGCGGGGCTGTTCAGGGCGTTGGTGACCTGCGGCAGGGCCGGCAGGTACATGTCCATGGACAGCGGGGGGAGGGCGGTGAGCCCACCGAGGACGAAGGTGACGAGCAGGCCGGTGCGGCGTGCTGCCTTCAGGGGCTCGGCGGTGACGGGGGCGGAGGGCGATTCGGGCGACGGGTCGTGCGAGGGTGCCGTCGCGGGGCCTCTCTCCGACATGCGGAACTCCAGTCATCTCATCTGCTTTACGCACCCCTGACCGACCCATGCTCTCAGCAATCGGAACGTCCCGGGACCGGGCGGCCGTGTGACGTACCCTGCGGGCCCATGGACGAAAGTACGAAGAAGATCGCCGTCGTGACCGGCGCCGGCTCCGGAATCGGCCGCTCCGTGGCGCTGGCCCTGGCCGCGGCGGGCTGGTCCGTGGCCTTGGCGGGCCGCCGGACCGAGCCGCTCGAAGAGACCGCCGCCGCGGCCGGCCCCGACGCCGACGTGCTGTGCGTACGGGCGGACGTGAGCGACCCGGACGACGTGACTGCGCTGTTCGAGTCAGTGCGGGCCCGCTACGGGCGCCTCGACCTGCTGTTCAACAACGCCGGCACCTTCGGGCCCGGCGGGGTCCCGCTGGAGGACATCACCTACGAGGCCTGGCGCTCCGTCGTGGACGTCAACCTGACCGGCGCCTTCCTGTGCGCGCAGGCGGCCTTCCGGCAGATGAGGCGGCAGGACCCGCAGGGCGGCCGCATCATCAACAACGGCTCCATCTCGGCGCACGTGCCCCGCCCCCACTCCATCGCCTACACCGCGACCAAGCACGCGATGACGGGCCTGACGAAGTCCCTGTCGCTGGACGGACGTCCGTACCGGATCGCCTGCGGCCAGATCGACATCGGCAACGCCGCGACCGAGATGACCGAACGGATGCAGACCGGCATCCTCCAGGCCGACGGCCGGCTGGCCGTCGAACCGGTGATGGACGCCGCCGACGTGGCCCGCACGGTCCTGCACATGGCGCAGCTCCCGCTGGCGGCCAACGTGCAGTTCGCCACGGTGATGGCGACGTCGATGCCCTACATCGGGCGGGGTTAGGCCCTCTCTCCCCGGGTCAGGCCCCGGTCTGCGGCCCCACGCCCGGCTCCGGCGGGTCGATCCCGTGCCGGGCGCGAGCCGTGAGCCGGCCCTGGAGGAACGGATCGGCGTCCGGGGCGTACGGGCCCCGGTGCGCGGCCAGGTGTTCCTCGATGCGCTCCCACTCGGCGACCACGGCCGGGTCGGCGGCCTCCGCGCGCACCTTCTCCAGCGCCGCCTCCACCTGGTGGTGCCCCATCCCGACGGCCTCGGCGCGGACCCGGTCCACCGCGGCGCGTTCTCCCGGGGCCGGGTCGTGCGGCTCGTGGGCGGCCTCCACGGCGGCCTCGTCGGGATGCTCGGTCATCGTCGTACCCGTTCTCGCGGAGTGTGCCGGTCGTCCCGCTCGTACCCGGCCGGGAGCCGTCCACTCCCACCCGGCACCAAAGGCCTGGACCCCGCGGGGTGCTCCAGACGATCATGGTCGTATGACCGATACCGAGGTACTGCGCTACACGGCCTTCTCCCACGACCCCGACGGCGGCAACCCCGCCGGAGTCGTGCTCGACGCCGCCGGGCTGGACGACGACGCGATGCTCGCGATCGCCGCCCGCCTGGGATACAGCGAGACCGCCTTCCTGACCGCACCCCCCGAAGGGCTCGGCGGCCCGGCGGGCCGGTCCTTCACCGTGCGGTACTTCAGCCCGAAGACGGAGGTCCCCTTCTGCGGGCACGCCACCGTGGCCACGGCCGTGGCGCTGGGCGAGCGGATCGGGCCCGGGGAACTGCTCCTCGCGACCCGGGCGGGCACCGTGCCGGTGTCCGTCACCGCCGAGGACGGCGGGCGGCTGCGGGCCACGCTGACCAGCGTCGAGCCGCACACCGAGGAGATCGGCGCGGCCGACCTCGCCGAGGCGCTGGCCGCGCTGGACTGGCCGGTGGGGGACCTGGACCCGGCGTTCCCGCCCCGGATCGCCTACGCCGGAGCCCGCCACCTGGTGCTCGGCGCCGCCACCCGCGCCCGGCTCGCGGACCTCGCGTACGACTTCGCCCGCCTGGAGGCCCTGATGCGGCGCCTGGACCTCGTCACGGTCCAGCTGGTGCACCGGGCGGGCCCCGCGGAGTTCCACGTACGGGACCCCTTCCCGGTCGGCGGCGTCGTCGAGGACCCCGCCACGGGAGCCGCCGCGGCCGCCTTCGGGGCGTACGCGCGGGAGCTCGGCCTGGTCCCGGCGGACGCCGTGCTCACCCTCCACCAGGGCGAGGACATGGGCCGGCCGGGGGTCCTCACGGTCGAACTGCGCAGCGGTGACCCCCGGGTCAGGGTGGGCGGCGAAGGCGTCCGCCTCCCGTGAGCGCCTCCCTCGGCCCGGCTTCCCGGGACTCCGCCCCGGACCCCCGCGCCTCGGACGTCGGCAGGCCCGCGGTCATGAGGGTGGTCGGATGCGCCGAGGCGGAGCTGCCCGCAGGGCTGCGGCGGCAGGTCGCGGAGCTGGAGGACGCGGCCTGGCCGGGGGCCGAGCCGGGCCACGATCCGGCCCTGGCCCCGCGGGCCCTGCTCCTGCTGGCCGCCGACGGCACCGTGGCCGCCTCGCTGGCCCTGCTGTTCAAGGAGATCCGGTTCGCGGGGCGGACCTACCGGGCGGCCGGGCTGAGCGCGGTCGTGACCCGGCCCGCGCTGCGCGGCCGGGGCTGCGGGGCGCGGCTGGTGGCGGCGGCCCGCGCCGAGCTCGCGGCGGACCGGGCGGTGGACCTGGCCCTGTTCAGCTGCGACCGCCCGCTGGCCCCGTTCTACGAGGCGGCCGGCTTCGTACAGCTGCCCGGCACGGTGCTGGTGGGCGGCGCCCCCGACGACCCGGAGCCGCTCGCCACCGACGCCCCCGGCTTCGACAAGGTGGTGCTGGCGGACTTCTTCACCGACGACCCGGGCCGGGACCGCGCGGCCTTCACCGGCGTCCGCGTCCCGCTCCACCCCGGACACACCGACCGGCTGTGGTGAGCGGTCAGCTCGCGGGCGCGGCGTCCACCGGCTGCGGCTTCGGGCTGGCCGGGCGGGTGCGGTCGAGGAAGAACAGCGCCAGCACGGGGACCAGGTACAGCCCCCACACCGTGAGCTGCAGGACGGTGGGGTCCGGCCGGAAGTTGAAGACGCCCTTGAGCAGCGTCCCGTACCAGCTGTCCGGCGGGATCGTCGCGCTGATGTCGAAGGCCTTGTCGCCCAGGCCGCCCAGGAAGCGGGCCTCCTGGAGGTCGTGGACCCCGTACGCGAGCACGCCCGCGGCCACGACCACCAGCATGGCGCCGGTCCACTTGAAGAACTTCGCCAGGTTGATCTTCAGGGCGCCGCGGTAGAACAGCCAGCCCAGCACGATCGCCGTGGCGATGCCCAGCAGCACACCGATCAGCGGGGCCGAGGAGCCCTCGCCGCTGGCGCGGACCGACGCCCACACGAACAGCGCGGTCTCCAGGCCCTCCCGGCCGACGGCCAGGAAGGCGGTGGCGACCAGTGCGCCGGTGCCCATGGCGAGGGCCGCGTCGAGCTTGCCGTGCAGCTCGGCCTTCAGGTGCCGAGCGGTGCGCTTCATCCAGAAGACCATCCACGTCACCAGGCCCACCGAGATGATGGACAGGCTGCCGCCGAGGAGCTCCTGTGCCTCGAAGGTCAGCTCCTGCGTGCCGAATTCGAGCATCGCGCCGAAGGTGAGCGAGAGCGCGCAGGCGATCCCGATGCCGATCCACACGGGACGCAGGGCGTCCCGTCGCTCGGTCTTCACCAGGTACGCGACGAGGATGCAGACGACCAGGCTGGCTTCCAGCCCCTCGCGCAGGCCGATCAGATAATTGCCGAACACGGCGGTGGTTCCTCTCAGACAATCCGACGACGGGTACTACGCGAACAGCGTCCGGCCCCACCAGTCGTCCTTGTCGCGGACGCCCGGCGGGACGGCGAAGATCGCCGAACCCACGTGCTGGATGTATTCGTTGAGGCCGTCGGACTTCGCCAGATTGCGCTGGATGGGGATGAAGCCCTTGCGGACGTCGCGCTGGTAGGCGAGGAAGAACAGGCCCGCGTCGAGGCGGCCCAGCCCGTCCGTGCCGTCCGTGAAGGAGTAGCCGCGGCGCAGGATGGTCGCACCGTTGTTGGTGTCCGGGTGCGCGAGGCGGACGTGCGCCTCGGGCTTCATCGCCTTCAGGAACGGCTCGTCGCGCTCCTTGGACTTGCCGACGGGCGCGCCCTCGCCCTTGTCGCGGCCGAAGATGTCCTCCTGCTCCTGCAGGGGGGTGCGGTCCCAGGTCTCGATGTGCATGCGGATCCGGCGGGCCACCAGGTAGGAGCCGCCGGTCATCCAGTCGCTCCCGTCGCCGGCGCCGACCCACACGTGCTTGTCCAGGGCCGCGTCGTCGGTGCCCGCGATGTTCCGGGTGCCGTCCTTGAAGCCCATCATGTTGCGCGGGGTCTGCTCGTCCGGAGTGGTCGACGAGGTCTTGCCGAAGCCCAGCTGGGACCAGCGCACAGCGGTCTTGCCGAAGCCGATGCGGGCGAGCTGGCGGATGGCGTGCACGGCGACCTGCGGGTCGTCGGCGCACGCCTGGACGCACAGGTCGCCACCGGAGCGGGCCGGGTCCAGGTTGTCGCCGGGGAACAGCTCCAGGTCGATCAGCGCCTCGGGACGCTTGCCCTCCAGGCCGAACCGGTCCTTGGCGAACAGGCCCGGCCCGAAGCCGATGGTCAGGGTGAGGCGGGAGGCCTTCAGACCCAGTGCCTCGCCCGTGTCGTCCGGCGGCGCCTCCGGGAGACCGCCGAAGCCGCCCTCGCCGACCGGCTGGCCGGCCGTCATGCGGCGGGCCGCCTCGGTCCACTCCTTGAGGAGCCGGATCAGCTCCTCGCGGCTCTTCGTCTTCACGTCGAAGGCCGCGAAGTGCAGGCGGTCCTGCACGGCGGTCGCGATACCGGCCTGGTGCTCGCCATGGAACGGCACGGCACCCCCGGCCGCCGCGGCCGAGACCATGTCCGACCCGCCGCCGAAGGCCGCCACCGCCCCGCCGGCCGCGGCGGCGCCGAGCGCGAGCCCGGCACCGCCCCAGCCCAGGACGGCACGCCGCGAGGGCGCGGCCGCGGACTCGTCGACCGCCTGCTGCGGCTGCGCCGCCGACTCCGGCTGCGACTGCGACTCGGTCATGCTGCTCTCCCGCCTGCTCGTTCTCTGCCGTTACTTCGTGACCGCGGCGGCGAGCTTGGAGAGCGGCTCACCGAGGGCGCTGACCGCGTCCGAGAGCTCCTTCTTCTCCGCGTCGCCCAGCTTGTCGTACGAGGTGAAGTCGTAGGACGCCTTGTCCGTGCGGTACTTGTCCAGCAGCACCGTCATCGCCGCGAACTGCGTGTCCAGCTGCTTGGCGAGCTCCGGGTCGTTCTTGGTGGCGATCGGCTTCAGCAGCTCGTACGCCTTCTCCGCGCCCTCGATGTTGGCCTTGAAGTCGACCAGGTCGGTGCGGGAGTAACGCTCTTCCTCGCCGGTGACCTTGCCGGTGGCGACCTCGTCGAGGAGCTCCTTGGCGCCGTTGGCCATCGAGCTGGTGGTGATCTCCGCCGTGCCGACCTTCTTCTGCCAGTCGGTCAGGTCCGCCATCAGGGTGTCGGCGAGCTTCTTCTCGTCGTCGCCGATCTTGTTGTCGGCCCACAGGGCCTTCTCCAGGCGGTGCCAGCCGGTCCAGTCCTTCGCCGGGTCCTGGCCGGCCTCCAGGCCGTCCTCACGGACGTCGACCTTGGGGTCGATGTCGCCGAAGGACTCGGCGACCGGCTCGGTGCGCTCCCAGCCGATGCGGGAGGCGGCGTACAGCTTCTTGGCACCCTCGACGTCGCCGGCCTTGACCGCGTCGGCGAAGGCCTGGGCCTTGGGGAGGGTCTCCCCGGCCTGCGCGACCACGTAGGCGCGGTAGGCGGAGACCGCGGCGTCCGCCTCGGGGCTGCGCTTCTCCTCGGCGGCGCCCTTGCCGGTGGCCTTGACCTTCTTGGTGATGCCGTCGCCCTTCATGCCGGGCTTGCAGACGATCTCGTACTCGCCCGCCTTGATCTCGGCGGTGATGGAGGCCTTGGTACCGGGGCCGATGTTCTCGCGCTCGGTCACGATGCGGGCGTCCGGGAAGAGGACGTAGACCTCGGTGACCTTCGAGCCCTTGTTCTCGACGTCGATCTGCACCTTGCCGGCCGGGAACTCCGTCTTCGACACGTCGCAGGCGCTGTCGGAGGCCGCGACCTTGATCACGTCGTCGCCCGCGTCGCTCTTCTGGGAGCAGCCGGTGACGGCGGTCAGGGCCGCCGCGACGGAGGCGGCGGCGATGACGGTGAGGCGGGCGGGGCGCATAGGGGGCTCCTGGGCGTCGGACGAGTGGGCCGTCCCAAGGGGGAGAGGCCGGTGAGGCGGACCTAACTTAACCGAGGCTTACCTGAGCCATACCCACCCGTCCAGTGATTCAGCTCTCACCTGCTCGTGCGTGCGGCGGCCGGACACGGACCTGTCACAGACCCCTCACGACAGCCCCATGGCCGGGTCAAAGCATGGTCAAGGCGGGCCGACGGGCTGTCAGCTCCGACCGGCGGAAGGCTCCGCCGCGCGGACGGGGACCACCAGCGGGGCCCCGGTCCGCGGGTGCGGGAGCACCTCCACCGGCTGCCGGTAGACCCGGCTGAGCAAGGCGTCCTCGAACACCTCGGCGGGCGGTCCGGCCGCGGCGAGGCGGCCGTCGTGGAGGACGGCGGCCCGGTCCGCGTAGGCGGCGGCCAGGCCCAGGTCGTGCAGGACGACGACCACCGCGTCCCCGGCCGCCGCCCGCTCCCGGCAGATGCGCAGCACGAGCTCCTGGTGGCGCAGGTCGAGGGCGGCGGTGGGCTCGTCGAGCAGCAACAGCGGGGCCCGCTGGGCCAGTACGCGGGCCAGGGCGACGCGGGCCCGCTCGCCGCCGGAGAGGGCGGAGAAGGGGCGGGCGGCGAAGGCCGTCACCTCGGTGGCGGCCATGGCGCCGGCCACCGCCTCCTCGTCGGCGTCCGCGAGGTGGGTGCCGGCCCAGGGGGCGCGGCCCATCCGGACGACGTCCTCCACCGGAAAGGGGAAGGACAGGGCAGCCGACTGGGGGAGTACGGAGCGGCGCAGCGCGAGATCCGGCGCGCTCCACTCGCCCACGGGGCGGCCGTCGATCCGGACCTCCCCGGAGGCGGCGGGAAGGTCTGCGGCGAGTGCGGCCAGCAGGGTGGACTTCCCGGCGCCGTTGGGGCCGACCAGCGCCAGTACCTCGCCGGAGCGGGCCGTCAGGTCGATGGCCGAGAGGACCTCGCGCGCACCGAGGCGGACGTGCAGGTCCACGATCTCGGCGAGGGGCGTGCCGGGGGTGGGGCGGGACGGGAGGGTGCGCTTCTTCCGGGCGAGCAGCCCGGCCACTCTGCCGGCGAGGTTGCCGGTCGTGCTGACGGTCGTGCTGCCGGGCGTACTGCTGGTGCCGCGGGTCGTGTTGCCGGTCACGCCCAGCCTCCTTGCTTGCGGCGGGTGCGGCGCAGCAGCCAGAAGAAGAAGGGGCTGCCGATCAGGGCGGTCAACACACCGAGCGGCAGCTCGGCGGGCCGGGCCAGGGTCCGGGCGGCGAGGTCGCCCGCGACGAGGACCACGGCCCCGGCGAGCGCGCTGCCGGGGACCAGGAAACGGTGGCCCGGGCCGTTGGCCATGCGCAGCAGGTGCGGGACGAGCAGACCGACGAAGGTGATGACCCCGGCGACGGCCACGGCGGCGGCGGTCAACAGGGCGACGACCAGGATGAGGGACAGGCGCAGCCGCTCGACGTCGATGCCGAGGTGGCGGGCCGGGCGTTCGCCGAGGGAGAGCAGGTCGAGGCGGCGGGCGTAGAAGGGGGCGACCAGCAGACCGGCGAGCGCGCAGGGCAGGACGGCGAGCACCTTGGGCCAGGTGGCCTGGGCGAGGGAGCCGAGCTGCCAGAAGGTGATCTGGTTGCCCTGGCCGCTGTCCGCGAAGAACACGAACAGGCCGATGAGGGCGCCGGCGAAGGCGTTCACGGCGATGCCCGTGAGGATGAGCGTGACGACCTCGGTCTTCCCGCCGCCGCGGGAGAGGAGGTAGACGGAGCCGACGGTGATCAGGCCCGCGACGAACGCGCACACGGTGATCGTCCAGTTGCCGAGGAAACCGAGCCCGAGTCCGATGGCGGCGACCGCGCCGACGGCGGTGCCGGCCGAGATCCCGATCACGCCCGGCTCGGCGAGGGGGTTGCCGAAGACGCCCTGCATGAGCGCGCCCGCGCAGCCGAGGGCGGCGCCGACGAGCAGTGCGAGGACGATGCGGGGGAGGCGTACGTTCCACAGCACGCTCTCCCCGACCCGGTCGAGGGGGGTCCCGCCGAGGCCCAGCCGGTGCTGGACGGAGGCGAGTACGTCGGGGGTGGGGATGCGGTAGGCGCCGGTGCCGGCGGACAGCAGGGCGAGGAGGAGCAGGCTCGCGACGAGCGCGGCGGTGAGCAGAAAGGCGGGGTGGCTGCGCCGCTTGGCCGGGTTTGCCTGGGCGGGGTCCGCGTCCGGCGGGGTGGTTCCGCCGGGGCCGGGCGCGCGCCGGGACGTCTCCTCGGACGCCGAACGTGACGAGGGGTCGGAGAGCTCGGCGGCAGTGCGTTCGGCGCCCTGCGGGGAGCGCCCCGACACACACCCGACCCCGTCGGAACCGGGGCGCGGGTCGGTGGCGGGCGTTGCCGGGTACGGGCCGGTTGGGCTGCTGGCAACCTCGCCGACACCGGCGCCGAGATCCCGGCCGCGGCCCTGCTCACCACCTCCGGCGTGGTGATCGCGGCCGGCGCGGGCGCGGTCCTCCTCGCCCGCAGGCGGCGTACGGCCCAGGGCTGAGCCGTGCTTGAATTCCCGCGTGAACGATCTCGACGTCCTGAAGGTGTTCTGCGCGGGTGACGGCCGGTACGGCAACCTGCTCGGAGTCGTACGCGACGGCCGCACCTGCCCCGACGACGCGTCACGGCAGGCGCTCGCCACCGAACTCGGCTACAGCGAGACGGTGTTCGTCGACGACCCCGAGCGCGGGGTCGTCGACATCCGCACCCCCGGCACGCGGATGTCCTTCGCCGGGCATCCGCTGGTCGGCGTCGCGTGGCTGCTCGACATCGAGGAGCTCCAGCCGCCCGCCGGATCCGTATGGGCGCGCGACGACGGGGAGTTCACCTGGATCACGGCCCGCGCCGAGTGGGTCGAGGGCAAGCGCACCGCGCAGTACGGATCCGTCGCCGAGGTGGAGGCGCTCCCGGCCCCGCCACCGGGCGAGGGCTGGCTGTACGCCTGGGCCTGGGAGGACGAGACCGCGGGCCGCGTGCGGGCCCGCGGCTTCCCGCGCCGCCCCGACGGGATCATCGCCGAGGACGAGGCCACCGGCTCGGCGGCGATCCTGCTGACGGCCCAACTCAACCGCGCCCTGAACATCACCCAGGGCGCCGGCTCCCAGATCCTCACCGCCCCCGGCCCCGACGGCACCATCGAGATCGGCGGCCGCGTCCGCTTCGAACGCCACCCGGACCGTCCCGCGACCCGCGCATCGCGCCCGACCTAGGTGTATTGCCCGGTGAGGTTGGGGACGCGGCTGGCGGGTGGTTTGCCTGCGAGCGCGGTGTGTCCGCGGTGGTGATTGTAGGTGTGCAGCCAGTCGGGGAACGCTTCGCGTCGTTCCTGCTCTGACCGGTAGGGACAGGCGTAGGCCCACTCCTCGAGCAGGGTGCGGTTGAGGCGTTCGACCTTGCCGTTGGTCTGGGGCCGGTAGGGCCGGGTTCGCTTGTGGGTGATCCCGGCCGCGGCCAGCAGGTCCCGCCAGGCGTGGGATTTGTAGCAGGAGCCGTTGTCGGTCAGTACCCGTTCCACGGTGATCCCGACGCTGGTGAAGTAGGCCTGCGCGCGCTCCCAGAAGGCGGTGGCGGTCTCCTTCGTCTCGTCCGCGTGGATCTCGCTGTAGGCCAGGCGGGAGTGGTCGTCGACGGCGGTGTGGATGTACTGGTAGCCGACGCCGGTCTTGGTCTTGCGGCTCGCTGGCCGGCCGAGAGCCTTGTGGCCGCCGCCATCCGGGATGTTGCCGAGCTTCTTGATGTCGACGTGGACGAGCTCGCCCGGACGCTCGCGTTCGTAGCGGCGTATGACGCGGCCGCTCGCGCGGTCCAGATGGGCCAGCCGGGCCAGGCCGAACCGGGTCAGGACCCGGTGCACGGTCGAGGGCGCCAGGTCCAGCAGGTGAGCGATGCGGGCCGGTCCCCAGCGCCGCAGGACCCTGACCTTGATGATCCGGCGTTCGGTCCGTGTCGGTGTCCGGCGGGGGCTGTGGTGAGGTCGCGATGAGCGGTCCGTCATCCCGGCCTCACCCGAAAGCCGGTAGCGGGTGGCCCACCGCTGGGCGGTGGTGGGCGAGACCTGGAAACGTTCGGCGGCCCGGCGCAGCGGCCAGCCGTCCTCGACCACACAGCGGGCCAGGCGCAGGCGTCCGGTCTCGGTCAGGGGTGCATTACGGTGGGGCATGAGGGCCTTCTGCTGGTTGGTGTAGACGTCGCAATCCACACCGAACCCGGAAGGCCCTCACCCGTTCAAGACGCCTCAGCCGAGACCTGCGTCACCCGTCCACAACCTCCCTGGACAGAACACCTAGGCCGCCGAACGGCGAGGGGCCGGGCCCGGTGCGCTGTGCACCGGGCCCGGCCCCACGGCTCATCGGCCTCCCCGGAGGGGTTACGCGCTGAGGCGGAACTCCTCGCCCAGCTCGCGGAAGACCGCGCCGTTGAAGTCGAAGGCGCGCTTGCACTCGTCGATGATGCGCTGCTTCTCCAGGTCGTCCGCGGCGATGGCGTCCAGCAGCTCGCGGTAGGTCCGCTTGAAGGCCGCCGGGTTGGAGATGTCCGCGAAGACGTAGAAGCGGACGCCGTCGCCCTTGCGCTCGAAGCCCCAGGTGCGCTCGGCCTTGTCGCGGATGATCTGACCGCCGGAGAGGTCGCCCAGGTAGCGGGTGTAGTGGTGGGCGACGTATCCGCCCGGCCACTCGGCCGCGCACTCGGCGACGCGGGCGGCGTACGCCCGGGTCGCGGGCAGCGCCACCACGCTCTCCTGCCAGTCCGGGCCCAGCAGGTGCGCGAGGTCGCGCTCGATCTCGGCTACGCGCATCAGCTCGGGCTGGATGAACGGGCCGGCCACCGGGTCGCCCCTGAGGGTCTCGGCCGCGTCCTCCAGGGCCCGGTACACGAACCACAGCTGTTCGGTGTAGCGCGTGTACGCGTCCACGCCGAGCCGTCCGCCGAGCAGGTCGCTCATGAAAGTCGACGTCTCGGCCTCGGTGTGCTGCTCGTGCGACGCGACGCGGATGACCGTAGAGAAGGCGTCCAAGGCGGACCTCCAGGAAGAGGAAACAGGCGCGGCGGCACTGCCGCCACGCCCGATAGTCCTACTTAGGCTAGCCTAAGTCAATGTGTTCCCGACGTCCTGTCGGTAAAAAATCCCCGCCGGGGAACCGGCTCGGGTACGGCTACGGCAGGGTCAGGATCTCCGCCCCCGAGTCCGTCACCACCAGCGTGTGCTCGAACTGCGCGGTCCGCTTGCGGTCCTTCGTGACGACCGTCCAGCCGTCCGCCCACATGTCGTACTCGTGGGTGCCCAGGGTCAGCATCGGCTCGATGGTGAAGGTCATCCCGGGCTCGATGACGGTGGTGGCGTGCGGGCTGTCGTAGTGCGGGATGATCAGGCCGGAGTGGAAGGAGGAGTTGATGCCGTGGCCGGTGAAGTCCCGGACCACGCCGTAGCCGAAGCGCTTCGCGTACGACTCGATGACCCGGCCGATGATGTTGATCTGGCGGCCCGGCTTGACGGCCTTGATGGCGCGGTTCAGTGCCTCCCGCGTGCGCTCCACCAGCAGCTGCGACTCCTCGTCCACCTCCCCGCACAGGTAGGTGGCGTTGTTGTCGCCGTGCACCCCGCCGATGTACGCGGTCACGTCGAGGTTCACGATGTCGCCGTCGCGCAGGACGGTGGAGTCCGGGATGCCGTGACAGATGACCTCGTTCACCGAGGAGCACAGCGACTTCGGGAAGCCGCGGTAGCCGAGCGTCGAGGGGTAGGCGCCGTGGTCACACATGTAGTCGTGGGCGACCTTGTCGAGCTCGTCGGTGGTCACCCCCGGCGCGATCAGCTTGGCGGCCTCTTCCATCGCCTGGGCGGCGATCCGGCCGGCGATGCGCATGGCCTCGATGGTCTCGGCCGTCTGCACCTCCGGTCCGGTGTACGGAGTGGGCGCGGGCTTGCCCACGTACTCGGGCCGGCGGATGTTTCCGGGAACGGAACGGACGGGAGAAAGCTCGCCTGGTACGAGCAGCGACTGGCCAGACATGCAAGCGAGTGTATCCAGCGGGGATGGGGCAGCATGGCGGCAGAGAGCGGTAACGAGAGGAGCCTGACAACGATGGCCCTGTTCAAGAAGCGCCAGGTGGGCAAAGCGGGCGAGTGGTACTACTGCCTGGTCCACAACAAGGTCGAAGAAGGCCCCGAGTGCCCGGCGAAGGACCGTTTCGGCCCGTACGACACGCCCGAGGCGGCGAGCCACGCCATGGAAACGGCGCAGGAACGCAACCTCGAATGGCAGAACGACCCGAAGTGGAACGACAAGACCCGCGAGGACGAAGAGGGCACGGCGTCGTAGCGGCCGGGCGGCGGGGCAGCCGGGCGCCGGGCGGGGCGGCCGGGACCCCGGCCCCGGCTACCAGCGGCTGGGCGGCGGCGCGGTCAGCTGGTCGGCCAGCCGCGCCAGCCGGTCCCGGAAACGGCGCGGCCCGCGCTGCGCCGGCAGGCCGTTCTCCCCGGCCGCCGCGCTGACCAGGTGCTGCACGGTGTCCAGATCCAGTTCGGCCCCCTCCTGCGGCACGGACAGGACCTCGTGCGCGAGCGTGCCCAGTTCCGGATCCCCGCCGTCCAGGGACAGTACGGTCGCCCCCGCGCGCCGGACCTCGTGAACGCGCTCCAGCAGCGCCTCGCCGGGTTCCCCGGGCGCCACCACCAGCAGCGTGTGCCCGCGCCGGGCCGCCGCCAGCCTGCCCAGTCCCACCGACAGGTGCGCCGGCTCCCCGGGCCGCACCCGGTGGCGTACGAGCGTGGGCGCCAGCTCCGGCAGACCCGACCAGGCGGCCTCGTCCACCAGGTGCGCGGCCAGGTGCCAGGGCTCGTAGTCCAGCGTCCCCACCAGCAGCAGGTTCCCGCCGGCCGGTACGACGGACCGGCGCAGCGAGCCGGCGAAGCTCCGGGCGGCGCCCGGCCACTGCGTACCGGCGAGCACCTCGCGCAGCAGGGCGACCCTCACGGCATCCATAGCGGCATCCTGCCGCAAGGAAAGGACACAGGGGGGCAGTACGGGAGCGTTCCCTCCTCTTCGGCTGTGGGCTACCCGGCAGTACTCTCGCCCCCATGACTTCCTCAGACAGCACGCAGAAGCCGCCGGTCAAGGACCCGTGGGAGCTGCCGGACGTGTCCGGCCTCGTCGTCGGCGTCCTCGGCGGCACCGGCGACCAGGGCCGCGGCCTCGCCTACCGGCTCGCCCGCGCCGGCCAGAAAGTGATCATCGGCTCGCGCGCCGCCGACCGCGCCGAGGCCGCCGCCGAAGAACTCGGCCTCGGCGTCGAGGGCGCCGACAACGCCGCGTGCGCGCGCCGCAGCGACATCGTGATCATCGCGGTGCCGTGGGAGGGTCACGCCAAGACCCTCGAAGCCCTGCGCGAGGACCTCGCGGGCAAGCTCGTGGTGGACTGCGTCAACCCGCTGGGCTTCGACAAGCAGGGCGCCTACGCCCTCCAGGTCGAAGAGGGCAGCGCCGCCCAGCAGGCCGCCGCCCTGCTCCCCGACTCCCGCGTCACGGCGGCCTTCCACCACCTGTCGGCGGTCCTCCTCCAGGACGAGTCGATCGACGAGATCGACACCGACGTGATGGTCCTCGGCGAATCCCGCGCCGACACGGACCTCGTCCAGGCCCTCGCCGCCCGCATCCCCGGCATGCGCGGCGTCTTCGCCGGCCGCCTGCGCAACGCCCACCAGGTCGAATCCCTGGTCGCGAACCTCATCTCCACCAACCGCCGCTACAAGGCCCACGCGGGCCTGCGCATCACGGACGTCTGAGCGGCCGCCCGAGCGGACCTCGGAGCAGGACGCTCCGCGGGCACGAGCGCCCGCTGCCGGCGCCCGGCGGAGCGGCCCTCCCCGGGCCGCACCGCCGGGCACGCCCCGCGCTCAGCCCCGCCGGCCGGGGCGCGCCTCGACGGCCCCCAGCCGGGCCACCACACCGTGGTGGAAGCGTGCGACGGCATCGTCCACGCTGCGGATGAAGCCGGACTCGGTGTTGCCGCGGCTGTTGCCCATTCCCTTGATCAGTGACAGCCGGAACCCGCTGGGCAGGGCCCCGTCCTTGGGCAGGAGATCACCCGGTTCGGGGCGCAGCCGCTCCAGGGTGCCGCGCGGCCCGTTCTCGCCTTCCACGAGGCTCTGTACGTGCAGGTCCGCCGGCGCATCGGAAAGCAGCCGCATCAGCCGCTTCACCGTGGCCAGCGGATACGCCCCCTCGGGGGCCGGGATGTCGACGGACGTGCGGATCTTCCCCGTCCGCAGGTCGGCGATGACCGCGATGACGGACCCGGCCCCGTCGACCCGCAGTTCCGCGGAGAGCCTGCCCTCCGTGCACAGCCTCCCGGCCGCCGCGACCCGACGGGCCCGCGGATCGCTGCCGCGCCGGGCACGCTGCACCGGCAGCGCCTTCCGGCCCAGGTCACCGCCCAGGCGCAGGCAGACCTGCCGGATGAGGCGCTCCCAGCTCTCCACGACGTCGACGGCGCGGGCGTCGGCGGGGTCGATGGTCTCGTCGTCGATGCCGTTGCGCACCGGCACCCAGGCGGGTCCCATGTTCTGGAAGCCGTGGCATCCCGAGTTCTCGTGCTGGAGGTACTCCAGGAGCTCCTGGAGGAGCCAGGCGTGGGCGGCGTTCTCGACGCCCTCGTGGCGGATCAGCATCTGGGCCTGGTGCGCGACCTCGGCCCACGACAGGTGCCACAGGCTGACCTTGTGCTTGCGCCGTCCGTCGATCTTGACGTCGACCACGGCCGCGCCTTCGAGGGCCACGTCGTTGGAGAGCGTGATCACGGCCTCGTAGCCGCGGCGGGCGGCGATGTCCACGTACTGCTGGACCTGCTCGGCCTTGAGCGCGTTGCCGTTCGTCTTCGTCTCCACCAGCGCCGTCCACAGCCTCCCCGCGCGTTCCACCCGGATCACACCGTCGGGGCGCTTCGGGGAGTCGCCGTGCGGCAGGGGAACCTCGGTGAAGGTCTGCATGCGGCCGGCCGGGGCGCCGAACGCGGCGGTGAGGCGGCGCCCCAGCTCGGGGACCTGGGCCATGACGGACAACAGGACGGAGGTCGCCCGTACTTCGCGTTCCTTGTCGCTCTTGAGGGACGGGACGGGGAACAGCCGCGCGGTCTGCCAGGAGTCGTTCTCGGCAAGGGACTTCCTGGCCACCTTGGGCAGGGTGATCTTCTTCCTCGTCGTGCGCGGAGCGCGACCGCGCGTCTGGGCCGGCACGGCGGCGGCAGCGGGGAGCGGCTCCGCTGCGGCGACGGTGCCGGCGGGGCCGGAAGGGGTCCGACCGGCCGGCGTGACCGGCGGTACGGGCAGGACCGGCACGCTGCTTGCGGGCGCCTGCGCAGCCACGGGCTCGACGGGTTCACCGGGTCGGCCGGGTGCACCGGGTTCGCCGGGTTCGCCGGCCTCCTCGGGCAGGGGGGATTCGTCGCCCTCCTCGGTGACGACGATGCCGAAGTCCGTGGCCAGCCCGGCCAGGCCGGTCTCGTACCCCTGCCCGACGGCCCGGAACTTCCACTCCTCGCCCCGGCGGTAGAGCTCACCGAAGATGAAGGCCGTCTCCACGCCCGCGCCCTCGATCGAGAATCCGACGAGGGGTTCGCCGGTCCGGTCCGCGACCGTCATCCGCAGGTCGTCGAGGTCCCCGAAGCGGGCGCCGCCGTACTGGCTGGCCGCCACCACGATCCGCGTGACGTCCTCCGCGACGGCGGTCAGGTCCACGCTGATGCGGTCCTCGTCCCCGCTGTCGGTCGGCGTCTTCCCGAGGAGCTGCACGCTGCCGTCGGCGGCCGCCGGATGGTTGTAGAAGTAGAAGTCGTTCTCGCTGCGGACCTTGCCGTCCTCGCCCAGGAGCAGTACGGAGACGTCGGCGTCGCCCGCTCCGGAGGTGCTGGTCCAGCCCAGACTCACGACGACGGAACCGGCGTCCTCGCTGAGGGCGGTCAGGCTGACGTTCGCACCCTTTGAGATCTCCTGCATGTCTTCCCCCCACTCACCGGCGTCGTCCGTCGCGGGCGGAGCGGGCCGGGATGTTCGCTCTGTCGCGCCCCCGATACGGCGCGTCACCGGCGAACCGTAGCGTCGGGCGGCACGAGAGGTCAGGCAAAAGGGGAAACGGGCCGCTCGCGGTTCGCCGTCGGTCCTTACGGCAGCACTGCGGGGCATGGGGGACACTGGTGGGGCTCGACCGCCTTCAGTGTTCCCGAGGAGCTCCTTCCATGCCCCGCCTTGCCGTCTTCGCCGTTGTCGTCTGCGTCCTTGCGGTGGCCGCGGCCGTCGTCGCCTTCGTCGAGGGCAGCTTCCTCGGGATCGTCTGGGTGCTGCTCGCGGGCCTCACGTCCAACCTGGCCTGGTACTACCTGCGCAAGGCCAAGGCCGAGAAGGCCGCGCGGACCTCGTAGCCGCCCGGGCGGGAGCCGGCGCCCCCGGTCAGCGGGCCGCGCAGAAGCCGGCGTCCTGCCAGAAGCGGTAGAGGGCGCGGCCGCAGTCCGTCTCCACGTCCGAGACGCCGAGTGCGGACAGCAGGTCGCGGACCACGCCGAAGAAGAAGAAGTTCACCTCCGGGATCCACAGCAGCGCGAACACGGCGATCAGGCCGAACGGCGCCAGCGGCTCCACCTCGCGGCGCACGCGGTACGACAGCCAGGGCTCGACGACCCCGTAGCCGTCGAGGCCCGGCACCGGCAGGAAGTTCAGGATCGCCGCCGAGACCTGGAGCAGGGCCAGGAAGGCGAGGGCGTACCGGAAGGGCATCGGCACCCCGTCGAGGGCGTCCAGCCAGAACGGGGCCGTGCAGACGACGGCGAACGCCACGTTCGTCAGCGGGCCGGCCGCCGAGATGAGGCTGTGCTTCCAGCGCCCCTGGATCCGGCCGCGCTCGATGTAGACGGCGCCGCCCGGCAGGCCCAGCCCGCCCAGGATCACGAACAGCACCGGCAGCACGATGCTGAGCAGCGCGTGCGTGTACTTCAGCGGGTTCAGCGTCAGGTAGCCCTTGGCGCCAACCGACAGGTCGCCGCTGTGCAGGGCGGTGCGGGCGTGCGCGTACTCGTGCAGGCAGAGGGAGACGATCCACGCCGACGTCACGAAGAGGAACACCGCGAGCCCGGTGCTCGTCGAGTACCCGGTCCACACGGCCCAGCCGGTGACGGCCATGACGGCGAAGATCCCGAGGAATACCGAACTGATCCGCCGCTCGTCGCGGCCGCCCTGATGACCCATGCCGGGAAACCTATCCCGGGCGCGCGGAGGAAAACGGTTCGGGGCTGGGCCGGGGTCCGGGGACAATGGGCCGGTGCGTTACGCGATTCTCGGCACCACCCAGGCCCTTCATGCCGACGGAACTCCCGTCGGCGTCGGCGGAGCGCGCCTGCGGGCGCTCCTGACCGCGCTCGCGCTGCGGCCGGGGCGGGTGGTGCCGGCCGCGCTGCTGGTCGCCGAGGTGTGGGACGGCGACCCGCCGGCCGACGCGCCGGCCGCCCTGCAGGCACTCGTCGCCCGGCTGCGGCGGGCCCTGGGACACGAGGCCGTGCGCTCCGCGGAGGGCGGCTACCAGCTCGCCGCCGACCGCGAGGACGTCGACCTGTACCGCTTCGAGCGCCTCGCCAGGGCCGCGGCCGAGACGCGGGACCCGGCCGAGGCCGCCGCCCGGTACGAGGAGGCCCTCGCCCTGTGGCGCGGACCGGCCCTCGCCGACCTGCCCGACCCGGGCGCGGAGTCCACGCGCTGGGAGGCCGTACGGATGGACGCGCGCCGCGGCCGGCTCGCGGCGGCCCTGGACCTGGGCCGGGCGGAGCAGGCCCTGCCGGAACTGACCGCGCTGTGCGCCCGGCAGCCGCTGGACGAGCCGCTGCAGATCCTGCGGATCCGGGCGCTGCGCGACGCGGGCCGCCCGTCGGAGGCGCTGGCCGCGTACGACGCCGTACGCCGGGACCTGGCGGCCCGGCTGGGCACGGACCCGGGCCCCGCCCTGCGTGCCCTGCACACCGAACTCCTGAACCCGCCGGCCGCGGGGCCCCCGCACCCCGCCGCCTCCGCCTCCGCCTCCGACGGCGATGCCCGCCACCGCACGGCCCCGCACCCGGCGGACGCCGGAGCCGGCGCGCCCGCGCATCCGGACCGGCCGCTCGCGGGCCCGACCCCACCTCCCGGCACCGCCGGCCCGACCCCGGACGGACGATCGGCCCGGCCGGGCCACGGCGCCACCGCCCACGCCGCCGGCTCCGGCCCGGCCTCGTACGCGGTCCAGCCGGGCGCCGCAGGGCCCGGCCCGGGGCCGTATCCGCTGTCGGCGCCCGAGGCGGCCCCGCGGGGCGGGGGGAACCTGCGGGCGCGGCTCACCACCTTCGTCGGCCGTGAGGACGACATCCGCGTCATCGGGGACGATCTCGCGCGGTCACGGCTCGTCACGCTGCTCGGGCCCGGCGGGGCCGGCAAGACCCGGCTCTCGCAAGAGGCCGCCGAAGCGCACGCCGCCCGCGGCGGATGGCCCGACGGCGTGTGGTTCGTCGAGCTGGCGCCCGTGGACGACCCGGAGGACGTCGCCGAGGCCGCGCTCGCCGCGCTCGGAGCCCGCGAGACCAAGCTGCGCGGCGCCGCCGCCGAGGAACTGCGGGCCCTGACCGACCGGGCCGGGGACGACCCGCTGGACCGGCTCGCCGAACACTGCGCGCGGCAGCGGCTCCTGCTGCTGCTCGACAACTGCGAGCACGTCATCGGCGCCGCCGCCGAGCTGGCCGAGGAGCTCCTCGCGCGCTGCCCCGGCGTGCAGATCCTGGCCACCAGCCGCGAACCGCTCGGTGTGCCCGGGGAGTCGCTGCGGCCGGTGGAGCCGCTGCCCGATCCCGTCGCGCTGCGCCTGCTCGGTGACCGCGGGGCCGCCGCCCGCCCGGGATTCCGTACGGACGACGACCCGGCCGCCGCCGCCGAGATCTGCCGGCGCCTGGACGGGCTGCCGCTCGCGATCGAGCTGGCCGCCGCCCGGCTGCGGCTGCTCACCCCGCGCCAGATCGCGGACCGGCTCGACGACCGCTTCCGGCTCCTGACCAGCGGCGCCCGTACGGTCCTGCCCCGCCAGCAGACCCTGCGCGCCGTCGTCGACTGGTCCTGGGACCTCCTCGACGAGCCCGAACGCACCGTCCTGCGCCGGCTGTCGGTGTTCGCGGGCGGCTGCGACCTCGCCGCCGCCGAGGCCGTCTGCGCCGACCCGTCCTACGACACCGCCGACGTCCTCGGCTCCCTCGTCGACAAGTCCCTCGTCGTCGCCGCCCCCGGTCCCGACGGCTCCGGCATGCGCTACCGCCTCCTGGAGACCGTCGCCGAGTACGCCGACGAGCGCCTCGCCGCCGCCGAGGGCGACCGCGAGCACACCGAGCGCCGCCACCTCGTCCACTACCGCGAACTGGCCCGCACCAACGAGCCCCTGCTCCGCGGTCACGGGCAGCGGGCCGCCACGGAGCGGCTCGTCACCGAGTACGAGAACATCCGTACCGCCCTGCGCCGCGCGGTGGCCGCCCGCGACGCCGGTGAGGTGCTGTGCCTCGTCCACTCCCTGGGCTGGTACTGGCACATGCACGACCTGGCCACCGAGTCCCGGCACTGGTCCGCGGCGGCCGCCGCGCTCGGCCCCGACCCCTTCGCGGCGCCGTCCGCCCCCGCCGAGCCCGTCTACCAGCGGATCGTCGACGCGCCCCCGCCGTACACCGGCGAACTGCTCACCGAGGCCTGGCGCGGGATCCAGCTGATCCGGCTGGCCGCCCGCGACCAGAACAGCGACACCTGGGACACCCCCGAGGTCCGGGCCCAGATCGACGGCGTGCTCGCCACCTACCGGCCGGGGCTGCCGCAGACCTGCCGGTCCCCTTCCTTCCTCTGGATCTACGCCGTCATGATCGCGGGCGACGCCGGGCTGCTCCAGCGCGTCGTGCACGAGACCGTCGAGACCGCCCGTTCCTTCGGCTACCGCTGGGAGCTCGCCTCCGCCCTGCAGCTGCGGGCCAACATCCTCGCCAACCGGGCGGACTGGGCCGGTGACGCCTCCCGCGACGCCGAGGAGAGCCTGGCCCTCTTCCGCGAGCTCGGCGACGACTGGGGCTGCGCCGAGGCGCTGTCGGCGCGCGCCGAGTCCCGGGAGAAGCGCGGCATGTACGCGCTGGCCGCCGAGGACTTCCGCGCGGCCATCGAGCACGCCGAACGCCTGGGCGCCAAGGCCCAGGTGACGGTGTTGCGGGTCCGGATGGCCGGGACGCTGATCGAGAACGGGGAGGCCGAGGAGGCCGAGGCGATCCTCACCGAGATCACGGCGAGGTGGCAGGGGTACGGGAACGAGGCCATGCCCGCCGCCCGGATGTTCCTCGCGGGCCTGCTCGGCCGCACCGGCCGGATCGCCGAGGCCCGGGCCCAGCTCCAGGCGCTGCGCGAGGACTTCGCGCTCGGCGCGTACGCCGTCTTCGACGTGTTCCTGCTCGCCACGATGGCCTGGCTGGACAACCGGGAAGGCCACCACGCGGAGGCGCTGGTGCGGATCCGCGAGGCCACGAGCAGGGTCGGGGACCCGCTCGTGATGATGGTCGCCCCGCAGCTGCCCGCCGTGTACCTGCTGACCGGGGCCGTCTCCCTCGTCTCGCTCGGCGGTCCGCGCCGCGCGTACGACGCCGTCCGGCTGTTCGGTGCCTACCGCACCCACCTGCCGCCCGAGCACTTCCCGATCACCACGGAACGCGAGGACGGCGCCCTCGTCGAGGAGCGGGGGCGGGCGGCGCTCGGCGACGCGGCCTTCGAGAAGGCGTACGCCGAAGGCGGCGGCCTCACCATGGAGGAGGCCACCGCCCTCATCTGACCCGGCCCCCGGCCGGTGTCCGCCCGGGACGCGATCCGGAGTGGACCGGTCCGTGGGTCAGGTCTTCTGGCGGAACTTGCGCACCGCGAGCGGCATGGTGACCGCCGTGATGGCGAGCGACCAGGCCAGCGTCATCCACACCGAGTCGCCGACCGGAGTGCCGTTGATCAGGGCACGGGCGGCGTCCGCCAGGTTGGACAGCGGGTTGTAGTCCGTGAAGGCCTGCAGCCAGCCCGGCATCGTGGACGGCATGGCGAAGATCGAGCTGCCGAACTGCAGCGGCATCAGGACCAGCATCGCCATGCCCTGGACGGCCTGCGCGGTCTTCATGGTCAGACCCAGCAGGATGAAGATCCACATCAGCGAGGCGCCGAAGACGACCGACAGGCCGACGGCGGCGAACAGGTCCAGGACCGAGCCGTCGATCGACAGGCCGAGGATGAAACCGACGCAGAGCAGGATCGAGATCGCGATCAGCATCCGGCCGATCTCGACGACGATCTTGGCGAGGAGGACGGACGAGCGGGCGATCGGCATGGACCGGAAGCGGTCCATCACGCCCTTCTTGAAGTCGTCGTTGACCCCGGTGCCCACCGCCATGGCGATGTTCATGCCCATCATGGCCATCAGGCCCGGCACCAGGTAGCTGACGTACTCGCCCTGGTTGCCCTTGCCGGAGACGGCGCCGCCGAACACGAACACGAACAGCAGCGTGAAGATGATCGGCATGAACAGGACGTCGAACATCGACTCGGGGTCCTGCTTGATCTGGAGGGCGTTGCGGCGCACCAGGGCGCCGATGTGCCGCAGATTGGCCCGCAGGCCGATCCGGCCCTCGCCCGGGTGCGCGGCCAGCGAGGCCGGAGCGGGCGCGGTGGGCGCGGGCTTCGTCGTGGTTACGGTGCTCATGCCGCGACCTCCTCGGTCTTCTCGGTGGGGACGGAGTCCTCGACGAGGGTGGGCTTCTGACCGGTGATGGCCAGGAACACCTCGTCGAGGCTGGGCAGGTAGGTGCCGAGGTCGGCGATCGCGTACCCGCGGCCGGCCAGCAGGCCGACCACGGCGGTCAGCTGCTCGTCGCTCAGGATCGGCACCAGCAGCACGCCCTCGTCCGGCACGGCCTGGGAGCCGGCCACGCCGTCCAGTCCGGCCTCGGCCAGCGCGCGGGCCATGCCCGGCAGGTCGGCGGAGGCCACGGGGCGGATCTTCAGGGTGCGGCCGCCGACACGGGCCTTCAGCTCGTCGACCTTGCCGTTGGCGATGACCTTGCCGCGGTCGATGACCGTCAGCTCGCTCGCCAACTGCTCGGCCTCCTCCATGTACTGGGTGGTGAGCAGCACGGTGGCTCCCTCGGCGACCAGCCGCTGGACCTCGTCCCACACCTCGTTGCGGGTGCGGGGGTCGAGACCGGTGGTCGGCTCGTCCAGGTAGAGCACGGCCGGGTTGCCGATCAGGGAGGCGGCGAGGTCGAGGCGACGGCGCATGCCGCCGGAGTAGTTCATGACGGCCTTCCTGGCCGCCTCGGTCAGGGAGAACCGCTCCAGCATCTCGTCCGCGCGGCGGCGGGCGTCCTTGCGGGAGAGGTCGAGCAGCCGCCCGATCATGTAGAGGTTCTCCCAGCCGGAGAGCTTCTCGTCGACCGAGGCGTACTGCCCGGTGAGGCCGATGGTGCGGCGCAGCTGCCGCGGCTGGCGCACCACGTCGAACCCGGCGACGAGGGCGGTGCCGGCGTCGGGGACGACCAGGGTGGAGAGGCAGCGGACGAGGGTGGTCTTGCCGGCTCCGTTGGGGCCGAGGACTCCGAGGACGGTGCCTTCCCGGACGTCCAGGTCCACGCCGTCGAGCGCCTTGGTCTCGCCGTAGTGCTTGACCAGCCCCCGTACCTCCACGGCGTTGGGCTTCTTGTCGTTTCGCGTCATGCCCCCATGGGAGCAGCCGCCACTGACAAAGCACCGACAGCCGACCGACAAAAGTACGACAGACGTACGACAGCCCGCCGACACGAGGTCGGCGGGCCGCGGTGAGCGGTGGGGCGGCCGCCGGCGCGGCCGCCCGACACCGTCAGTGGAAGGCGTGCTCCGCCTGCGGGAACGTTCCGCCGACCACGTCCTCGGCGAAGGCCTTCGCCGCGTCGCCCATGGTCGCGCGGAGGTTCGCGTACTGCTTCACGAACCGCGGCAGCTTGCCGCCGGTCAGGCCCATCATGTCGGTCCACACCAGCACCTGCGCGTCACACTCCGAGCCCGCGCCGATGCCGACCGTCGGGATGTGGAGGGAGCGGGTGACCTCGGCGGCCAGCTCGGCCGGGACGAGCTCCAGCACCACCGCGAACGCGCCCGCGTCCTGCGCCGCCTTCGCGTCGCGCAGCAGCTGGTGCGCGGCCTCGTCGCCGCGCCCCTGCACCCGGTAGCCCATGGCGTTGACCGACTGCGGGGTCAGTCCCAGGTGGGACATGACCGGGATGCCGGACTGCACGATCAGCTCGGTCTGGGCCAGCGAGCGCTCGCCGCCCTCCAGCTTCACCGCTCCCACCCCGGCCTCCTTCACGAGCCGGGTGGCACTGCGCAGCGCCTGCACGGCGCCTTCCTGGTACGAGCCGAACGGCATGTCGCCGATGACCAGGGCGCGGCTCGTGCCCCGTACGACGGCCGCCGAGAGCATGGTCATCTGGTCCATCGTCACCGGGACGGTGGAGTCGTAGCCGAGGTGGCAATTGCCCATGGAGTCACCGACGAGGATGACCGGGATGCCGGACTCGTCGAAGACGGAGGCGGTCATCGCGTCGTAGGCGGTGAGCATCGGCCACTTCTCGCCGCGATCCTTGGCGAGCGTCAGGTCGCGGACGGTGATGCGCCGGGTGCCCGTGCCTCCGTACAGGGTGGGAGAGCCCGACGGAGATGCTGCCAGGGGTTCGCGGGCAGGCGAAACGGCATGCGTCATTGCAACTGCTCCTTGTGTCATCTCGAGGCACCCTCACGGCGTCCCCGGACTTACCCACCATGGTGGCATCCGCGGGGCCGAAGGCGGAAGTGGCGGGCGGCACACCCGGCCCGAGGGATCCAATGTGCGCGTTTCGTGACAAGCGGAACCCCGTGCGCACGGCCGTTCGTCCTCCCGGACGTACGACCGTCACGGACGGTCGTGACGTACGACACGGAAGGCTCCGTGCATCGCCTAGGGTCAAGGGGCGGCGACGGAGCGCGAGCACGGCAGTGAGGGCAGTGGCATGGCACAGGCGTACATGACGGAATCGGGGAACGGCGGCTCGGACCCCGAGCCCTCCGGGTCCCGCTTCCGGCGCCGGCTGGCCGAACTGGGCAAGGACCCCGGGATCTGGCGGCGCGGATGGGTGATCGCCGCGACCGCCCTGCTGATGGCACTGGTGATGATCTTCCATGCGGAGCTGCCCAACGACGTGGGCAACCTCGGCAGCCTCACCGAGACCTTCCTGCCCTGGCTGGGCCTGGCCGTCCCGCTCCTGCTGGCCGGCGCCGTCTTCCGCAGGTCCGCGACCGCGCTCATCGCCCTCGTGCTGACGGGCGCGGTCTGGGTGAACCTGTTCGGCGGCCTGCTGACCGACAAGTCCGGCTCCGGCGGCAACCTCGTGGTCGCCACCCACAACGTCGACGCCGACAACCCCGACCCGGCCGGCACCGCCCGGTCCGTCGCCGGGTCCGGGGCCGACGTCCTGGCCCTGACCGAGCTCAAGGGAAGCGCCGTCCCCGTCTACGAGCGGGCCCTGGCGGGCACGTACAAGTACCACTCCGTCGAGGGCACGGTCGGCCTCTGGAGCAAGTACCCGCTGAGCGCGAGCGCGCCCGTCGACATCAGGATGGGCTGGACCCGGGCCATGCGCGCCACCGTCGACACCCCGCACGGGAAGATCGCGGCCTTCGTCGCGCACCTGCCCTCCGTCCGGGTCAAGCTCAAGGCCGGCTTCACCGCGAACCAGCGCGACGACAGCGCCGACGCGCTGGGCGCCGCCCTCGCCGCCGAACCCCTGAAGAAGGTCATCCTGCTCGGCGACCTCAACGGCACCATGAACGACCGCGCCCTGTCCGAGGTCACCTCGCAGATGCGCTCCACCCAGGGTGCGGCCGGCGACGGCTTCGGCTTCAGCTGGCCGGCGCAGTTCCCCATGGCCCGGATCGACCAGATCATGGTCCGCGGGATCCGGCCGGAGGCCTCCTGGACCCTGCCGCGCACGGGCAGCGACCACCTTCCGGTCGCCGCCCGCGTCACGGTCAGGCCCTGACGCGGGCGGCCGCCGGGCACGGCCCGGTGCCCGGCGGCCGACGCGGGGGCTACGCCTGCTCGCGCCAGCCGTTCGTGATGGGCAGCCGGCGGTCCTTGCCGAAGCCCTTCGCCGAGATCTTCGTACCCGGCGGGTACTGGCGGCGCTTGTACTCCGCCGTGTCCACCATCCGCAGGGTCCTGGCGACCAGCTCGCGGTCGAACCCGGCCTCCACGATGGCCTCCACGCCCTGGTCACGGTCCACGTACAGGGCGAGGATCGCGTCGAGCACCGGGTAGTCCGGCAGCGAGTCCGTGTCCACCTGGCCCGGGCGCAGTTCGGCGCTCGGCGGCTTCACGAGGGTGTTCTCCGGGATCGGTGGGGTCTCGCCGCGCTCGGCGGCGGCCCGGTTGCGGTACTGCGCGAGCCGGAAGACGTCCGTCTTGTAGACGTCCTTGATCGGGCCGTACGCGCCCACCGAGTCGCCGTAGAGCGTGGAGTAGCCGACGGCCAGCTCCGACTTGTTGCCCGGGGCCAGCACGATGTGGCCCTCCTGGTTGGAGAGCGCCATCAGCATGGTGCCGCGCAGCCGGGACTGGAGGTTCTCCTCGGCCAGGCCGGTGAGGCCGAGCGAGCCCATGTACGCGTCGAACATCGGCTCGATCGACACGGTCCGGAAGTTCAGGCCGGTCCGCTCGGCCAGGTCGGCCGCGTCCCCCTTGGAGTGGTCCGAGGAGTACTTCGAGGGCATCGAGACGCCGTACACGTTCTGCGCGCCGATCGCGTCGCAGGCGATGGCGGCGACGAGCGCGGAGTCGATGCCGCCGGAGAGCCCGATCAGGACGGAGCGGAAGCCGTTCTTCCTGACGTACGCGCGCAGCCCCACGACCAGCGCGTCGTAGACCTCCTCGGCGTCGTCGAGCCGATCGGCGTACCCGCCGGTGACGACGGGCTCGTACGCCTCCACGGGCTCCTCGGAGAGGATCACGCGGTCGATGCGCAGTCCGTCGTCCACCACGCCCTCGGGGGCGTCGGCGCGCGCGGCCGGCAGGTCGAGGTCGACCAGGACACAGCCCTCGGAGAACTGCGGGGCGCGGGCGATGACCTCACCGGCGGCGTCGACGACGATCGAGTCGCCGTCGAAGACCAGCTCGTCCTGGCCGCCGATCATCGCCAGGTAGGCGAGGGTGCAGCCGGCCTCCTGCGCCCGCTTCCGGACCAGTTCCAGGCGCAGGTCGTCCTTGTCGCGCTCGTACGGGGAGGCGTTGACCGAGATCAGCAGTCCGGCCCCGGCGGAGCGGGTGGCCGGGACCCGGCCGCCCTCCTGCCAGAGGTCCTCACAGATGGCCAGGGCCACGTCGACGCCGCCGACCCGGATCACCGGCTGGGTGTCGCCCGGCACGAAGTACCGGAACTCGTCGAACACCCCGTAGTTCGGCAGGTGGTGCTTGGCGAAGCGCAGGACGACCCGCCCGCGGTGCAGCACCGCCGCCGCGTTCTCGGGGGAGCCGGCCGGCTTGCCGAGCCGGGGGACGGCCTTCTCGGTGCGGTCGAGGTAACCGACGACGACCGGCAGCTCGCCGAGGCCCTCGTCCGCCAGCCGCACCGCGAGCTCGCGCAGCGCGGTGCGGGAGGCCTCGACGAAGGAGCCGCGCAGGGCGAGGTCCTCGACGGGGTACCCGGTCAGCATCATCTCCGGGAACGCCACCAGGTGGGCACCCTGCTCGGCGGAGTGCCGGGTCCAGTGGACGACCGAGTCGGTGTTGGCGGCGATGTCGCCGACGTGCGAGTCGATCTGATTCAGAGCGAGGCGTAGTTGAGGCACGGCGCCCAGTCTAATCGTCTTTCTGACGCGATGTCCTGGGTCCGGGCCGTCCGGGCCGTCAAGTGTGCCCGGGTCAGCCGATCGGGCCGCTGAACTTCGCGTCGGGCAGCAGGATTCCGGGGGAGATGGCGGCGCTGACGCGCTCGGTGCCCTCCGGGACCTCGAAGGCCACGGTCCCGCTCGCGGACTCGCCCGGCAGGATGTCGCCCGTGACCATCTTCGGGACGTCGCCGTCGAAGACGAGCTTGGCGGTCGTCCCGTCCTCGTCGCGGACGGTGGGCATCGCGTAGATGACCTGGTGCGTGGCCGACGAGCCGTTGGTGATGGTGAGCGTCATCACCACCGCGTTGCCCACCTTGGAGTACGTGTTCTTCGTGACGTACTTCTTCGGCGCCGAGAGGCTCACCTTGACGCCGTTCGGATACGTGAAGGTCTCGCCGAACGGCAGCGCGCCGGTCAGGCCCGGGACCTGGGAAGGCGACGGGGACGCGGACGGCCAGGGCTCACCGCTGGGGTAGAGCCCCTCCAGGTCCAGCTCCTCCTCGTCGATGTCGAGCCCCTGCTCGTAGCGGCCGGAGGCGTTGTCGAGGAAGACGGCCGTGAGGAAGAAGCCGCCGACGGAGGCGGCGAGGCCGAGCACGCCGAGGACGGTGCCGACGACGGACATCGCCTTGTTCGGGGCGCCCTTGCCGGCGCGGACGAGCGCGCCGATGCCGAGGCCCGTGGCGACGATGGCCAGCAGGGCGCCCGCCCAGAAGAAGAGGGGCACGAGGCCGGTCATGATGGCGAAGCCGGCGACGATCACGGCGGCGAGGGCCAGGCCGTTGGTGGTCGGCGGGCCCTGCGGGTGACCGGCGTACGGGACCCCGCCGAAGCCGGGCTGTCCCCACGCGGGGGGCGCGCCCCAGACGGGGGCCGGGCCGCCGGGGCCGGTCGGCGGGCCCGGAGCGGGGGCGGGCGGGGCGAACGGCGAGGGGGCGGGGGCGGCCGGGGCGCCGTGCGCCGCGGGCGCGGCCGGTGCCGCGGGCGCCTGGGGAGCCGAGGGGGCGGGTGTGGCCCAGGGGTCGGCGGGGGCGGGCGTTGCCCAGGGGTCGGCGGGCGTGTCGGCGGGCGCCGGGGCCTCGGGAGCGACGGCGTCGGCCGGGGGCTCGGGGGCGGCCGGGGCCTCGGGGGCCGCTGCCGCCGGGGGCTTTTCGAGCGACAGGGGCGGCGCGTCGGCCTCCGGGGCTGCCGCGGCCGGGGACTTGGCGAGGGACAGGGGCTGCGTGGACGGCGCCGGTATGGAGGCGGCCTCGGCCGTCGGGGTGCCCGCGGGCTCCTCGGACGGGCCGGGAGGGGTGCTGGGCGGGTTCGGCGTGCTCATACCGGCGGGGCGTCCTTCGTCGCAGATGCTGTGATCACCGCAAGGGTGCCATGACCGCGGTCCGCGCCCACCCGAATTCCGGCCGGTCCCGGGCCGGCCGCCGAGGGGCCGACCCGGGACCGTACGGCCGCCGCCTACAGCCGGTAGCCCAGCACCGTCATCATTCCGGACTCCGAGTGGTAGACGTTGTGGCAATGGACCATCCACAGCCCGGGGTTGTCCGCGTCGAAGTCCGCGGTGAGCCTCCCGCCCGGCAGGACGATCGCGGTGTCCTTGCGCGCCCCGCCGCCCCCACCGGCCAGCGCGAAGGTGTGGCCGTGCAGGTGCACGGGGTGCCACATCGGCGTCGCGTTGCGGAACTCCAGCCGGACCCGTTCGCCCGCCTTGACCGGATGCCGCTGGTCCGGGGTGTACGGCTTGCCGTCGAAGGCCCAGTTGTACCGGGTCATGGAGCCGGTGAGGCGGATCTGCACCGTACGGTCCGGCTCGCGCGCCGCCAGTACGGCCGCACCGGCGGCCCTGAACGAGTCCGCGGACGGCGGCGGCACGTCCAGTTCGGCCGGCCGGGTCGCGGCCGTGGGCGCCGTACCCGTCCCGGTGCGCAGCACCGCCAGCGCCGACTGACCCTTGCCCTCGGCCAGCGCGGTGAGCGGGAACACCCCGTCCCCGGCGGTGACCAGGACGTCGTACCGCTCGCCCATGCCCAGCAGCAGTGAGCTCGCCTCCGCGTGCTCCACCGGGTAGCCGTCGGTGTGGGTGACCGTCATCTCGTGGCCGCCGAGGGCGAGCCGGAAGGCGGTGTCCCCGCCCGCGTTGATGATGCGCAGCCGGATGCGGTCCCCCGGACGGGCGGTGAAGACCGACGGGTCCTGCGGCACCCGGCCGTTGATCAGGTAGTGGGGGTAGGCGACGTCGCCCGCGTCCTTGCCGAGGATGTCGCTGTCGGCGCCCATGAGGAGGTGGGAGCGGCCGCCGGTGCCGCCGGCCCCGGGGGCGGGCGGGGCGGGCGCGGCGCCGTGCCCGGCGTGGCCTCCGCCGCCCGCGCCGCCGCCCCGGTTGCCGCCCCCGGTCGTGCCCTTGCGGAGCTCGGCCAGGACGGCGTCCGGGGTGACGCCGTCCACCCCGTCGATCCAGTCGTCCAGGACCACCACCCACTCCTTGTCGTAGGACAGGGGCTCCTTCGGGTCCTCGATGATGAGCGGGGCGTAGAGGCCGCGGTCCTGCTGGACCCCGGTGTGGGGGTGGAACCAGTACGTGCCCGGCTGGGCGACGGCGAACTTGTACGTGAAGGATCCGCCCGGGGCGATGTCCCGCTGGGTCAGCCCCGGGACCCCGTCCATGTCGTTGCGCAGCGCGAGGCCGTGCCAGTGCAGGGAGGTGGCCTCGGGGAGGTTGTTGGCCAGGGTGAGGGCCAGGGTGCCGCCGGCGGTGGCGCGGATCTCCGGGCCCGGCAGCTTGTCCCCGTACGCCCAGGAGCGGACGGTCCGCCCGGCGCCGAGGTCGAGCGGGGTGGCGGTGGCGGTGACCTTGACCTCGGTGAGCGGGCCGGTGGCCTTGCGGGCCGCCTCGGCGGCGCGGACCTCGGGCCCCGCCGGGTCCACGTACCCGGCGGGGCCGTCGACGGCGGATCCGCCGTGGTTCATGGAGCCGTGGCCCGGGCCCGAGGAGCGGGGGGAGGAGCCGGAGCAGGCGGCGAGCAGTCCGGAGCCGGCGAGGGCCGCGGATGCGCCGAACACGGCGCGACGGGTGGGAAGAGAGCGCATGGGAGCACCTCGTGGGTCTGGTGGTACGGATTCATGGGCGCGGTTCGGCGCCGCCTCGCGGGCGTACGGGCGTACGGGTACGACATGCGGGCACGGGCATGCGGGCACGCGGGGTGCCGGGCACCGCGGGCGTGCCGACGTCCCGACGTCCCGACGTCCCGGCGTGAGGGCGTACGGGCACGTGGGCAGCGCGGGCACACGGACGTACGGGCATGCGGAGGCGACGGCCGGGGCCGGGCCTATACCCGCAGGACCGCCAGCCGGGTGAGGAGCTCGCGGGGCGAGGGCGGATCCGGGCCACCGGACCGGCCCGGTATGCGGGCCGCGCCCCCGAGCGGCGCGGTGTCGCGGGAGCCGGCCGGTCCGGCGCCGAGGTACAGCAGGACGAGCCCCGCGAGCACGGCGGAGCAGACCGACACGGGGTCCATGCCGGTGCCGGGCCACTGCGTCCCGGCCGCCTGCGCCGGGCCGGGTCCCCCGGCCGATGCCAGGGCCGGTTCGGCCGGTTCGGCCGGTTCCAGGGCCGGCAGGGGGTCCTGCCCGGGGTCCGGCGCCGTCGGCGGGGGCGCCGGGTTGTGGTGCGCGCCACCGTCCGCGGCCGGGCCGGGTGACCCGGCCGAGGCAACGGAGCGGGCCGCGGACACGTCCTCCATGGCATGGGAGTCAGCCGGATGGCCGAGGGTGTGCATGGTGACGATGCCCAGCAACAGCGCGGCGAGCAGCAGCGACCGGAGTCCCGGGGCGGCTCGCTCAGCACTGCGCGTCATGGCGGGAACCCTACCCGGGGTGGGTATCCGATCATAGGAACGACCCCCGGGTCTGCTTAGGATTAGTCGCACTATGTCCCCACATGGCCTCTCTCCGCGGACTGCCTGGCCGGTCGCCGTGCTGATCGGTCTCGCCGGCGCCGCGTACACCGCGTGGGTCCTCGAAGTCGTGCTCTCCACGGGCCTCAACCCCATCGAGACGTACGTCAGCGAACTCGCCGCCCAGGACCAGCCGCTCGGCGGCCTGTTCCGGGCCACCGACTTCACCGCCGGGCTGCTCGCCTTCGCCGGCGGACTGCTGGCCCTGTCCCGGCTGCTGAAGTACGCCGAGTCGCGCCGCATCTGGGCGGTCGTCGGCTGGGCCGGGGTCACCCTCTTCGGCGCGGCGACCGCCGCCGACGCCTGGCTGCCGCTGAGCTGCACGCCCACCGTGGACCCCGAATGCGCCGCCCTGGAGACCGCCGGGCTGGTCCCCGCCACCCACCGGGCCCATGCCGTCAGCAGCAGCCTCGCCATGACCGGTGCGCTCGTCGGCCTGGTGGCCCTGACCGTCGCCGCCCGCCGCTACGGCTGGTTCGCCCCGCTCGCCCACTACGGGCCCGCGCTCGTCACCCTCGAACTGCTGGCCACCGCCTGGACGCTGACGGCCATCGCGCTGTTCACCGCCGGGCGCGGGACCTGGGCGCTCGGCGCGGGGCAGCGGCTCCAGGTGCTGCTCGTCGCGCTCTGGCTCGGCCTGCTCGCGTACTCGGTCCACAAGGAGGGCCGCACGTGACGCCGCCGCACGTGACGCCGCCGCACGTGTCGCCGTACGAGGACCCGTACGAGGGCAGGCGCGCGGCTCCGGCCGCGAGCGGCGCCGGCCGGTTCGTCCGCGTGGACGGGGTGCCGCTGCACGTCGTCGTCGAGGGCCGGGGTCCCGTGTGCGTGCTCAGCGCCGGGCTCGCCATGGCCTGGTTCGACTGGAGCCCCGTCGCCGCGCTGCTCGCCGCCTCGGGCCGCACCGTCGTCCGTTTCGACCGCCCCGGCCACGGCCTCAGCGGCCCGGCCGACGAGCCCCCGACCACCGCCGGTGAGGCCCACCGGATCGCCCGCCTGCTGGACGCACTCGCTCTCCCCGACCCGGTCACCGTCGTCGGGCACTCGATCGCCGCGTTCCACGCCGAGGCCTTCGCCCGCCTGTACCCGCGGCGCACCGCCGCCCTGGTCCTCCTCGACGGCAGCGTCGAGGAGGACCCCCGTCCGGTGCTGCCCGCCGCGCTGCGCACCGGCGCCGCCCGCGCCCTCGGCCGGGCGGTGACCGCCGTCGGGCTGCCGGCCGCCCTGGGGCCACTGGCCCGGCGCGCCGCCGTACGGGCCTCCCGCACCGGCGGCTCCGACCCGATCGCACGGGACCTCGTACGCCGCTGCTACCGCACCGGCCGCGTCTGGCGCGGCGCCCTGCTGGAGAACTCCCGCTACCCGGACATGGCCGCCGAGCTGCTCGCCCTGCGCGGGACGCACCCGCTGGCCGCCCCCACCACCGTCCTCGCCGGCCACGACGGCTCGGCCGGCGCCGGCGCCCTGCGCTGGCGGGCCCGCCAGGCGGACCTCGCGGCCGTGCTCGGCGCGCGCTTCGAGGTCGCCGAGCCCGCCGGGCACCTGGTCATGTTCGACCGCCCGGACCAGGTGGCCCGGGCGGTCCGCGACGCCGCCGGTCAGCCCCTCGCGTAGACCTTCTCGGCCCAGCCCGCGATCTGCTCGTCGGAGAGGTGCTTGGCCAGGTCGGCCTCGCTGATCATGCCGACCAGTTTCTTGTCGCTGATCACCGGCAGCCGGCGGATCTGGTGGCTCTGCATCTCCTCCAGCACCTCGGAGACGTCCGCGCCCGCGTCGATCCAGCGCGGGGTGCCCCGGGCCATGTCACCGGCCGTGGTCTTCGACGGGTCGTGTCCCTTGGCCACGCAGCCGACCACGATGTCGCGGTCGGTCAGGATCCCGCAGAGCCGTTCCTCGGAGTCGCTGATGGGCAGCGCGCCCACGTTGAGCTCGCTCATCAGCTGGGCGGCCCGGTCCAGGGTCTCGGTGGCGGGGATCCACTGGGCCCCCCTGTGCATGATCTCTCCGGCGGTGGTCATCGCATCAACCTCCTGAGCGCCGTACGAGCGGCGGGGCGCGGCCGCGCCCGCCTCGGCGTCCCCCGGCCCACGGACCGCGGTGCCACTCCACGCACGGACGGGGAGTGCACGCCCGTACGGGCGAGAGGGCGCCCTCCCACCACCGTACGGGCGTGTCCCGTCACCCGCGCGGCGCATGCCCGGTCACCCGCGCGGCGCATGCCCGGTCACCCGCGCGGCGCATGCCCGGTCACCCGCGCGGCGCATGCCCGGTCACCCGCGCGGGCGCGTGTCCGGTCAGCCGGCCGGCGCTGCGCCGGTCAGCCGCGCGGGGCTGCTCCGCGCTTCCCGAGCATGTCCGCCATCAGCGCGAGCTCCGAGCGCTGCGCGTCGACCATGCCCTGGGCCAGCGCCCGCTCGACCGGGGTCACGCACTGCTGCGCGCAGCCCTCGGCCATCGCGACGCCGCCCTTGTGGTGGTCGGTCATCAGCTGGAGGAAGAGCACCTCCGCGTCCCGCCCGGAGGCGGCCCCCAGCCGCTCCAGCTCCTCCTTCGTGGCCATGCCGGGCATCAGCGCGCCGGGCTGGGCCGCGCCGTGCTCCGCATGCCCGCCGTGGCCCGCCGAAGCCCCCATCCAGGACATGGGGGGCTCGTCGGCCACGACCTTCGGCAGCCCCCACAGGTCCAGCCAGCCGAGCAGCATGCCCCGCTGGTTGGCCTGGGTGTTGGCGATGTCGAAGGCGAGGGTGCGGACCGGCTCGTCCTGGGTGCGGTCCCGCACGATGAAGGACATCTCCACCGCCTGCTGGTGATGCACCGCCATGTCCCGGGCGAAGCCCGCGTCGGGGGAGTGCGGTCCCGGCGTGGCGGGGGCGGCGGCCCGGGGCGGCGCACCGGCCCCGCCGTTCGCGGCGGCGACCGTGGCCGCCGCCGCGAACAGCAGCGCCAGCAGGACGGCCGTGCCCGCGACCCAGTACGTGCGGGGCGTGCGCGGCGTGGGGCCGGTCACTTGTCGGCCAGCCCGTTCGTGCAGGCCGCGCCCGGTTCGGGGGTCTGCTCGCCCTGCACGTACTTGGTGAAGAACTGCTTCACCCGCGGGTCGTCCGCCGTCTCCACGGTCAGCTGCTTGCCCCACGCGCTGAGCATGATCGCGCCGGCCTGCTCCTTGATCGGGCTCATCAGCGTGTACGGGGTCTTGCCGACGGTCGCGGCGAGCTTGTCCACGTCGGCCTTGGCGGCCTTCTCGTTGTACGTCACCCACACGGCCCCGTGCTCCAGCGAGTGCACGGCGTTCACCTCGGGCAGCGGGTTCTTGTAGACGTCCCCGTTGCAGTTCATCCAGCGGGGGTGGTGGTCACCGCCGACCGGGGGGTTCATCTCGTACTTCACCGGGGTCTCGACGTGGTTGCGGCCGAGTTTCTTCGCGTCCCAGGCCTGCTCGCCCTCGACGGGCTTCTTGCGGACCTCCTCGGCCTCCTTGCGGATCTGCTCCGCGGCTTCCTTCTTGCGCTGCTCGGTCTGCTTCTGGTCGATCAGCACCCATGCGCCGAAACCGACCAGACCGGCGACGACGACCGTCGAGACCGTGATCGCGATGGCCTTGTTGCGCCGCTCCCGTATCTTCTCGGCGCGACGCATCTCGGCTATGCGCGCCTGGCGGGAGTGCGGGTCGGTGTGCTGCTGGGTCCTGCCGGACTTGCTGGCCATGTGCCCTTGTTCCTTCTGCTGAGGGGGGTGGACGGAACGCGAAACCGGACCTGTCAGGTCCGCAGCACCTGGAGGGCATGCAGGTCGGGGGCGCGCGCGAGCGGCCCGGGCGGCCGGATCCGGCCCGCCCCGGAGACCTCGGCGGCGGGCGGCGGCTCGCCGCCCGGCACGGTCACGGCGGGCGCCGGCACGGGCAGTACGCCCGGGGTCACGTGCGCGAGGGAGGAGCAGCCGGGCAGGTCGTACGGGGACGCGCAGACGGCGTGCGCCGTGCCGGGCGCCTCGCCGTGCGCCGCCGGCTCGGCGCGCGCGCCCGCCGGCGCGGCCACGGGGGACGCGTCGGACCGGGACGCACACAGGAACAGCGCGCCGGTCAACACCCCGACCAGCACCCCGACCAGCGCCCCGAAGACCGTCAGCAGCAGGGCGCGCCGAAGGTCGGGACGTCCCCGACGCCCCGGCCGCACGCACTGCAGGCCCCCCATGGGCGCAGATGGTAATGCTCATGACGGCTCCGAGGTCAGTGCGGGGGTGCCGCGAGCTTTCCCGGGTGCGTAATGTGGCGGAAACCACCACTGGCGATACTGGGCGGGCCCGACTGTGTCCCGAACCGTGAGGCGGTGGTGCACAGGCCGTCTGAACTGCGAGGATGAAGGCATGGACAAGCAGCAGGAATTCGTCCTCCGGACGCTTGAGGAGCGCGACATCCGGTTCGTGCGCCTGTGGTTCACCGACGTACTGGGCTTCCTGAAGTCCGTCGCGGTCGCCCCCGCGGAGCTGGAGCAGGCCTTCGACGAGGGCATCGGCTTCGACGGCTCCGCCATCGAGGGCTTCGCACGGGTCTACGAGTCCGACATGATCGCCAAGCCGGACCCGAGCACGTTCCAGATACTGCCGTGGCGTGCCGAGGCCCCCGGGACCGCCCGGATGTTCTGCGACATCCTCATGCCGGACGGCTCCCCGTCCTTCGCGGACCCGCGCTACGTCCTCAAGCGCATCCTGGCCAAGACCTCCGACCTGGGCTTCACCTTCTACACGCACCCGGAGATCGAGTTCTTCCTGCTGACGGACAAGCCGCTGGACGGCACCCGCCCGGTCCCGGCCGACAACTCCGGTTACTTCGACCACACCCCGCAGAACGTGGGCATGGACTTCCGCCGCCAGGCGATCACCATGCTCGAATCGATGGGCATCTCGGTCGAGTTCAGCCACCACGAGGGCGCCCCCGGCCAGCAGGAGATCGACCTCCGCTACGCCGACGCCCTCTCCACGGCCGACAACATCATGACCTTCCGCCTCGTCATGAAGCAGGTCGCCCTCGAACAGGGCGTCCAGGCCACCTTCATGCCGAAGCCGTTCTCGGAGTACCCGGGCTCGGGCATGCACACCCACCTCTCCCTCTTCGAGGGCGACCGCAACGCCTTCTACGAGTCGGGCGCCGAGTACCAGCTCTCCAAGGTCGGCCGCTCTTTCATCGCGGGCCTGCTCAAGCACGCCGCCGAGACCGCGGCGGTCACCAACCAGTGGGTCAACTCCTACAAGCGCATCTGGGGCGGCTCCTCCCGCAGCGCCGGCGCGGGAGGCGAGGCCCCCTCGTACATCTGCTGGGGCCACAACAACCGCTCCGCGCTGATCCGCGTCCCGATGTACAAGCCGGGCAAGACGGGCTCCTCCCGCGTCGAGGTCCGCTCGATCGACTCGGGCGCCAACCCCTACCTGACGTACGCCGTCCTCCTCGCGGCCGGCCTCAAGGGCATCGAGGAGGGCTACGAACTCCCCGCGGGCGCCGACGACGACGTCTGGGCCCTCTCCGACGCCGAACGCCGCGCGATGGGCATCGAGCCCCTCCCGCAGAACCTCGGCGAGGCCATCTCCCTGATGGAACGCAGCGAACTGGTCGCCGAAACCCTCGGCGAGCACGTCTTCGACTTCTTCCTGCGCAACAAGAAGCAGGAATGGGAGGAATACCGCTCGGAGGTCACCGCCTTCGAACTCCGCAAGAACCTCCCGGTGCTGTAACAGCAGGTCAGCGCCACTGTCAGAATTTTCTGACACTCCGGGCCGGTGGCACTCAGCCGCCGGCCCGGAGCCGTTTCATTCGGGCCGCGTGTTCGGCCGGGCCGGTGGTCGGGGGTCAGTGGACCGCGCGGTGCCAGGTGGGGTGGGTGGGGGTGGTGGGTGTGGTGGTCGTGTGGAGTTCGGCGTCCAGGCCCAGGACCGCTGTCGTGGTGGTGCCGGTGGGTTCGAGGACGGCCGAGGGGGCGCCGGCGAAGAGCATGCGGGATTCCGTCCAGGCAGGGGGGCCGCCGAGGCCCGTCGTGCCGATGGTGCCGCTCTCGGCGCGGCCCGCCACGAGGCGGCCCGCGGCGCCGACCGCGCCGTAGCCGGCCCGGCCGCCCGCCTCCGCGACGCTGGAGACCTGGGGCCTGGCGCTGGGGCCCGCCGTGACCAGGGCGGTGCGTACGACCCCGGAGTCGGGGCGGCGGAAGTACAGGCGCACGCCCGCGCCCTCCGGGGAGGCCGAGAGGGGGACCGTCGTGGCGGGCAGGCCCGTCGGTGACGGTCCGGCCAGCGTGGCGCCCGCGGCGGGCTGGGTCCAGGCCAGTACGGACTTGGTGGTGGTGGCGTACACGTGGCGCCGCCCGGCGGTGTCGACCGCCGTCACCGGGTCGCCCTGCAGGTCATCGCCGCCGAGGCGCTGCCAGGGGGAGAAGCCGCCGTCCGGCAGCTGGGCGCTGGCGCGCAGCGTGCGGCGCGAGTCGCGCAGGTAGACCGTGAGGAGGCCCTGCCCGTCCACGGCGGCCGCGGGGGCGCTGATCGCCGAGGTGCCCTCCTCGTCGGTCCGTTCGGGGGTGCCGAGCGACTGCCACGGGCCGAACGGCCCGTCGGGCGCGGACTGGACGGCGTACACGACGTCGCGCCGGTAGTCGGCGGGCGCGGAGCCGAGGGCGGTGCGGGTGGCGAGGACGGCGACGCGGCCGTCGGGGAGGCGGGCGGTGTTCGCCCCCGGGTCGATGCCCGTGCCCGGGAGGAGGACCGGGCCCGTCCAGTCGCCGCCGGACCCCCGCGTCCAGTACGCCATCTGGCCGTCGAGCACGGCGAACGCCCAGAGGCGGCCCGGCGTTCCCTGCGTCAGCCAGGAGGTGCTGTCGGCGCGGGTGTAGCGCAGCGACTGGGCCCAGTTACGCCCGGTCGGGTTGCCCGCCACCTTGCGGTCGCCGCACCCCGAGGGGCTGCCGCAGTGGTCCTGGTGGTCCTGCCAGGCGTAGGTCCGCAGGTAGTTGGTCTTCACCTCGGCCGTCTGCGGGTCCAGCGAGTGGGGCAGGGTGCTGTTGTGGTAGCCGAGGTAGCTCTGGACGGAGAAGCGGGGGCGGCGCCGGACCTGGGCGGCGTAGGCGGCGGTGGCGGCCTGCACGAAGCGCGCCCCGTACATGTGGTCCTGGTGGTCGGTGTACCGGCCGCTGTCCGCGTACCGGTTCGGCGTCGGGTCCTGCATCCGTATCGTCGTCGGCCGGTACAGCTCCAGGACTCCGGCTATCGACTGGACCAGCTGGTCCTTCGTGTACGAGAACGGCTGCTTGACCGGGGTGCCGGAGGTCAGCTGCGCGTCCAGCGAGGCTATCCGCCCGTTCCACAGGCCGCGCAGGCTCTCGGGGGCGTCCCCGCCCGTGCTGCGGGCCTCGCGCAGCATCAGCCACACCAGGTTGACCTGCGGCTTCGCTATGAGGACGTCGAGCTCGGCCCGGCCGCCGCCGGCGGTGGGTATGACCGTGCGCTTCCACGCGCTGGTGCGGTCGCCGGTGGCCATCTGGGCGTAGGCGGAGCGGATGCCGTTCTGCCGGGCCTCCGCGTAGTGGGTGCGGTCGGCGGGCTGCTCGGGGTCCTTGGCCGCGCCGCCGCCGGCCTCGTTGCGGCCGTCGGCCTCGCCGGAGGTGAGGTACGCGGTGGTGACCTGGGTGCCGCACAGCAGGGACCGGCTGAGGTCCGGGTTCATGAAGAAGAGGTCGTCGTCGGGGTGCGCGACGACCTGGACGACCGACCCGGCGGTGACGCTCGCGGGCAGGACGGCGGTCGGGCCCTTCTCCTGGGTGGCCTCGGCCGAGGTCTGCTGGCCGGAGGCCACGGAGAGCACGCCGGTGGCGCCGGCTGTCAGCACGGTGAGCAGAGCCGCGAAGCGGCGACGGGTCACGGGCATCGCGTCACGCCTTGGGTCGTTCCGGGCGGGGAATCCGCTGAGCAGTCAGAGAGAGGCCAAAACGGGGAACTTGGTTCACCGATGCGGCCGATGACTGCCACTTTCCGAAAGCGTCCGGGTGTGATGGTTCCTTGTGGGATTTTGATCCCGGTATGTGACTGCGCTGTGAGCGTGATGTGGAGGCGCTTCGTCCGCCTCTGGGCCCCTTTCTACGGCGCCGTGTTGCGCGGGCCCACCGGCTGCCACGGCGCCAGGTACGCGTCCGGCGCGTCGGCCGAAGAGGTCACGTACAGCCGCGCGTCGAGCCCCACCACCGCCAGACCGACCATGCTCTTCCCGAGCATCACGGAGGACGGCGCGCCGACGAACATCAGCGGGGACCTCTCCCACGGCCGGCCCGGACCGACCTCCGCGCCCAGCTGCCCGCCCGCCGAACGGCCCGCCAGCACGTGACCGCTCGCCGTCACCGAGCCGAAGCCCCGCAGCCCGCCCAGGTCGGTCATGTTGTTCAGCTTCAGCCCGCCGTCACCCGTCAGCAGGGCCGTACGGACGTTGCCCGAACCGGGCTTGCGGAACCACAGCCGCACCCCGCCCTCGCGGCCCTCCGCGGTCAGCGGGAGCGTGGTGTCCGGCAGCCCCGTCGGCGAGACCGGGCCCAGCGGGGCGCCCGGCTTCGGCTGCACCCAGCCGACGACCGTCTTGGAGGTCGCGGAGAACACCATGCGCCGCCCGGCGCCGTCGGTCGCCGTGGCCGGGCTGCCGTGCAGATCGGAGCCGCCGTACTTCTCCCAGGGCCCCCAACTGCCGTCCGCCTGCTGCACCCTGCCGCGCAGGGTGTACGAACCGTCGCGGACGTACGCCGCCGCCTGGCCGGTGCCGTCGACCGAGACGGCCGGGGAGCTGATGTCGGAGGTCCAGTTCTCGTCCGCGGTCTCGGGGGTGCCGAGCGACTGCCACTCCCCGAACCGGTCCGCCCCCGCCCGCTCCTGGACGGTGTAGACGACCTCGCGCTTGTAGTCGGTGGGCTTCGCGCCGAAGGAGGTACGGGTACCGAAGGCGGCTATCCGGCCGTCCTTGAGGGTGACGGTGCTGACGCCCGGGTCCATGCCGGTGCCGGGCAGCAGGTCCGGCCCCCGCCAGCGGCCGACCAGACCGGGCCGGTGCCAGACGGCGACCTGGCCGTCGAGCACCTTGAAGGCCCACAGCCCGCGTTCCTCGTCGGAGGCCAGCCAGGTGGTGCTGTTGCCGCGGGCGTAGTTGATGGAGTCCGACCACCGGTTGCCGCCCGGATGGTCGGAGATCTTGAGGTCGCCGCAGCCGGCGGCGCTGCCGCAGTGGTTCTGCCGGTCGAGCCAGGCGTACGTGTCCAGGATGTCCAGCTTCTCCTTGGCCTCCTCCGGGTCCAGCGCGCTGGGGAGGGAGCCGTTGAAGTAGCCGAGGTAGTTCTGCACCGCGAAGTGCGGGCGGTCCTTGACGTCCTTCGCGTAGGCGGCGGTGGCCAGTTGCACGAAGCGGGCGCCGTAGAAGTGGTCCTGGTGGTCGGTGTACCGCTTGGTGTCCGGGAACCGGCCGGGAGTCGGGTCCTGGGAGCGGACGGTCGTCGGCTTGTACTGCTCCAGCACGCCGACGAGGGTCTGGACGACCTGGTCCTTCGAGTACGAGAACCGCTGCTTGACCGGCGAGCCGGAGGCGACCATCGAATCCAGCCGGGCGACCTTGCCGTCCCACAGGCCGTGCAGGCTCTCGGGGACGTCGTCGTAGACGTTGCCGGCCTCGCGGAGCTGTAGCCAGACCAGGTTGACCTGGGGCTTGGCGACGAGGACGTCGACTTCGGCGTGCCCGCCGCCCTTGGTCGGGACGACGCTGCGCTTCCAGGCGCTGCCGCGGTCGCCGGTGGCCATCTTGGCGTAGGCGGCGCGGATGCCGTTCTGGCGGGCCTCGGCGTACGCGGGCTTGTCGGCGGCGGTCCCGGCCTCCTTGCCGGCGACCGCGTTGATGCCGTCCGCCTCGCCGGAGGTGAGGTAGACCGAGGTCACGGGGTGGCCGGCGGATATGGAGTAACGGAGGTCCGGATTCATGAAGTACAGGTCGTCGTCGGGGTGGGCGATGACCTGGAGCACCCGGCCGGGGTCCGGAGCGTCGGCGACGGCCAAGGGGGCGGCGGCCGCGCTGTCGGGGTGGGCGGGGGAGGCGAGGCCTTCGAAGGCCTCGTTGCCGCGGATCACGAGCATGCCGAAGGCGGCGGTGGCGGCGCAGAAGGCGACGGCCTTGACGAAACGGGCCCGGCGGTGACGGGGGTTCGGCCGCGCTTCGCGGTCGGCCGCCGCCTCGGGGCCGGGCCCGAACCCGAACCCGTCGCCGGAGCCGGAGCCGTCCCCGGAGCCGTCCGCGGAGCCGTTCCTGGCGCCGGCGCGGCGGCGACCGCGCGCGGTCTGCGGCGCGGCGGGGGCCTTCGCGCGGCCGCGCCGGCCGCCGCCACCGGTACCTTCGGCCTCACGGGCCAGCCGCGCGGCCTTCCGCCCGCCGGCCGGTCCGTCCGCCTCGGGTACCTCGCCCTGCGGAGCCCGCTGTTGCTGGTCGGCCGGGACGTGCCCGGTCCGGGGAGAGGGGTGGGCGTGCTGGGCCGGCTCGGCCTCGTGAGACGGGTGGGCCCGCCGGGTCCGCCCAGGACCGTACGCCCGGGCCTCACCGGCCTGCTGGGGCAGGCGGATGTGCTGGGCCTGCGGGGCTTCGCGGGTCGTCGGGTGGGCCGGGACTTCCCCGATCTGATGGGGCAGGTAGGCGTGTGGGACCGGTTCGGCGCCGTACGGCGAGTGGAACGGGTGGGCCCGGGCTTCCCCGGCCACGTGGGGCGGGTACGCCTGTTGGGCCTGCTCGGGCGCGTGCGGCGGGTGGCCCTGCTCGGCCTGCTGAGGCCAGTGGGCCTGGTAGGCGTGCTGGGGCGGCTCCGCCTGGTGGGACGGGTAGGCCTGTGGGGGCTGTTGGGCCTGCTGACCCCCGTAGGCTTCCCCGGCCTGGTGGGTCGGGTAGGCGTACCGGGCCTCACCGGCCTGCTGCGGCACGTAGGCCTCCCCGGCCGGGTGGGCATGCCGGATCTGCGGGGCCCCGTACGGCGGTTGGGGCTGCTCGGTCCCGTACGGCGGCTGGGCGTGCCCGGTCCCGTACGACGACTGCGCCTGCTGGGCCAGTTGGGTCTCGTGCGGCGCGTGGGTCCACTCGGTCCACTGGCCCTGCCGGTCCTGCTGCGGCGCGTAGCCCGCCCCGGCCTGCTGGGCCTCGTACGGGGCGTAGCCCGATCCGGCCGGGTGCAGCGGGTAGGGCTGTTGGTTTTGGTGAGACTGGTGAGTCGGGTGGGGCTGGAGGTGCTCGGCCTGGTAGGTCTGGTGGCGGGCAAAGTCGGCCGCGGCCGCGTCGGGGCCCTCGGGCGGTGGCCAGGCTGCCGGCGGGTGGACCCAGGCTCCGGTGTCGCCGGGGTGTCCGTCGGACATGGGGCTCCTCGTGGCCGGTCGGCGGGGAGCGGGCCCCATCACGCACTAAGTATTCGGATAATCCGATAATCCCCGTCATGGTACTGCCGGTGAGTCGAACGCCTGCTCCGGCTACGCTCACCACAGGCACGCCAGGGCAGTGGCAGCGACGACCGCGGGAGGCGGCGGGATGACAGTCCCGGGACGCAGGAGCAGCACCTTCATCCGGCTGCTCCGCAGCGGTTTCACCGACCCCTCCACCGCCGCCCGGCTGCTCGACGCCGACGCGCTGGCGGCCGTACGCGCCGATCCGGTGCTGCTCGACGCCCTCGGGGCGACCGCCGACCCCGACCTCGCCCTCCTCGGGCTCGTACGCCTCGCCGAGGCGCAGCCGCCGGACGAGCTGGCCGGGTTCCTCGACACCCTCGTCAGCGCCAAACCGCTGCGCGACCGCCTCCTCGGCGTGCTCGGCGCCTCCGAGGCCCTCGGCGACCACCTCGCCCGCCACCCCCGCGACTGGCTCACCCTCGTCACCTACGAGGCCGCCGACCTGCACCCCGGACTCGCCGAGTTCGAACACGGCCTGGCGGACGCCCACGACCCCGTCACCCTGCGCGTCGCCTACCGCCGCTGCCTGCTGTCCATCGCCGCCCGCGACGTCTGCGGCACCATCGACGTCGCCGAGACCGCCGCCGAGCTCGCCGACCTCGCCACCGCCACCCTCCGCGCGGCCCTGCGGATCGCCTCCGCCGCCGCCCCCGAAGACGCGGCCCAGTGCCGACTCGCCGTCATCGCGATGGGCAAGTGCGGCGGCAACGAGCTCAACTACGTCTCCGACGTCGACGTGATCTTCGTCGGGGAGGCGGCAGTGGGGTCTCCCCACGGCGGAGCCGCAGGGGACGGCACGGACGAGGGCAAGGGCATCCAGGCGGCCACCCGCCTGGCCTCCCACCTCATGCGGATCTGCTCCGAGACCACCGTCGAGGGCACCATCTGGCCCGTCGACGCCAACCTCCGCCCCGAGGGCCGCAACGGCCCGCTGGTCCGCACCCTCGCCTCCCACCTCGCCTACTACCAGCGCTGGGCCAAGACCTGGGAGTTCCAGGCCCTCCTCAAGGCCCGCGCCGTGGCCGGCGACCCCGACCTCGGCCGGCAGTACATCGACGCCATAACGCCCCTGGTCTGGCAGGCCGCCGAGCGCGAGAACTTCGTGCCCGACGTGCAGAAGATGCGCCGCCGCGTCGTCGACAACATCCCCGCCGCCCAGGTCGACCGCGAGCTCAAGCTCGGCCCCGGCGGCCTGCGCGACGTCGAGTTCGCCGTCCAGCTGCTCCAGCTCGTGCACGGCCGCAGCGACGCCACCCTGCACTCCGGCAGCACCCTCGACGCCCTCCACGCCCTCGCGGCCGGCGGCTACGTCGGCCGCGCCGACGCCGCACAGCTGCACGACGCGTACCGCTTCCTGCGCGCCATGGAGCACCGCATCCAGCTCTACCGGCTGCGCCGCACCCACCTCGTCCCCGAGGACGAGAGCGACCTGCGGCGCCTGGGCCGCTCCATGGGCCTGCGCACCGAGCCCGTCGCCGAACTCAACAAGGCCTGGCGCCGGCACGCCTCCGTCGTCCGCCGCCTGCACGAGAAGCTCTTCTACCGGCCGCTGCTCGACGCCGTCGCCCAGCTCACCCCCGGCGAGACCCGGCTCTCGCCGCGCGCCGCCGGCCAGCGTCTCGAAGCCCTCGGGTACGCCGACCCCGCCGCCGCCCTGCGCCACCTCGAAGCGCTCGCCTCCGGCGTCACCCGCAAGGCCGCCATCCAGCGCACCCTGCTGCCGGTGCTGCTCGGCTGGTTCGCCGACTCCGCCGATCCGGACGCCGGCCTGCTGGGCTTCCGCAAGGTCTCCGACGCCCTCGGCAAGACCCCCTGGTACCTGCGGCTGCTCCGCGACGAGGGCGCCGCCGCCGAGAACCTCGCCCGGGTCCTGTCCGCCGGCCGCCTCGCCCCCGACCTGCTGATGCGCGCCCCCGAGGCCGTCGCCCTGCTCGGCGACCCCGAAGGCCTGCAGCCCCGTACCCACGAGGCCCTCGAACAGGAGGTCATGGCCGCCGTCGGCCGCGCCGACACCGCCGAGGCCGCCGTCGCCGCCGCCCGCGGCGTCCGCCGCCGCGAGCTCTTCCGTACGACCGCGGCCGACATCATCGGCTCCTACGGCACGGAGGACAATCCGGCCGAGGAGGACCACGGCGCCCTCGTCGACCGGGTCGGCGGCGCCGTCTCCGACCTCACCGCCGCCACCATCGCCGGCGCCCTGCGCGCCGCCGTCCAGCACCACTACGGCGACACCCTGCCCACCCGGTTCGCGGTCATCGGCGTCGGCCGCTTCGGCGGGCACGAGCTCGGCTACGGCTCGGACGCCGACGTCCTCTTCGTCCACGAACCCCGCGAGGGAGTCGACGAACAGGAGGCCGCGAAGGCCGCCCAGACCGTCATCGCCGAGATGCGCCGGCTGCTCCAGCTGCCCACCGCCGACCCGCCGCTGCTCATCGACGCGGACCTGCGCCCCGAGGGCCGCTCCGGCCCGCTGGTGCGCACCCTCTCCTCCTACGCCGCCTACTACCGGCGCTGGTCCCTGACCTGGGAGAGCCAGGCCCTGCTGCGCGCCGAGCCCGTCGCCGGCGACGCCGACCTCGGCGGCCGCTTCATCGAGCTCGTCGACCCGCTGCGCTACCCGATGGAAGGCCTCGGCGAGGACGCCGTACGCGAGATCCGCCGGCTCAAGGCCCGCATGGAGTCGGAGCGGATGCCGCGCGGCGCCGACTCCACCCTGCACACGAAACTCGGCCGCGGCGGCCTCAGCGACGTCGAGTGGACCGTCCAGCTGATGCAGATGCGGCACGCCTGGGCCGAACCGGGCCTGCGCACCACCCGTACCCGCCAGGCCCTGGCCGCCGCCCACGCGGCCGGACTGATCCCGACGGACGAGGCGCAGATCCTCGACGAGGCCTGGGTGCTGGCCACCCGGGTCCGCAACGCCGTGATGCTGGTCCGCGGCCGCGCCGGGGACACCTTCCCGTCGGAGGCCCGCGAACTCGCCGCGGTCGGCCGCTACCTCGGATACGCCGAAGGCACGGTCGGGGAGATGCTGGACGACTACCGTCGCATCACCCGCCGTGCCCGGGCGGTGGTCGAGGAACTGTTCTACGGGGGCTGAGCCCCGGCGGTGGCGTCAGCGCGCCGTGCCGAAGTCCTGGGTCCAGTAGTGGTTCGGCTGAGCCAGGCCGATGCCGATCTCCTTGAAGGAGCAGTTCAGGATGTTCGCCCGGTGGCCGGGGCTGTTCATCCAGCCCTCCATGACCTTCTCGGGCGTGCTGTAGCCGTAGGCGACGTTCTCGCCGTACGCGCTCCACGTGTATCCGGCGCGGGTGATACGGGCACCCGGGTCGGAGCCGTCGGAACCGGTGTGGGACATGTTGGCGTGGGCGGCCATGTCCGCGCTGTGGTCCTGCGCGGCCTTGGTGAGCTTCGCGTTGAGGGTGAGGTTCGGGCAGCCGGCGGCGGCGCGCTCCTGGTTGACGAGCGCGAGGACCGCGGCGGCGGAGCCGGAGGCGGCCGGGGCGGCCGGGGTCGAGGCCTTCGGGGGCTCGGGCGCCTGCGGCTTCCTGGTGGCGGCCGGCGGCTTCGCGGGCTGCGGCTGCTGCGGCTGCTCCTGCGGGGGCGCGGGCGTCTCCACGACGGGCTGCGCGGGCGCCTCGACGGGGCTGCCCGGCTCGGTGGCCGGCGGGCTGCTCGGCGCGGTCGGGACGACGTCCACGGGGGCCGCGGTGCTCGGGGCGGCCGAGGGCGCGTACTGCCAGGGGCGTCGCTGCTGGTGGCTCGCGTTCTGCGGGCGGCCGCCGTCCTGGGTGTCGAAGCAGGCCATCGCGGCGGTGGGGACACCCACGATTCCCAGAACGCCGACGGCGATGACTATCTTCCGGTACGGCTTCTTCTTCCGATGCTTCTGCATGCATGACCTCATTCGGTGATCGCGAAGCTTCCGGCGCCGGAACTGCGGGACGCCGGAATAGTGACATTCTTAGAAGCCCGCCAATGGCCTGGCAAGTTTCCGTTTCGCGTGCACGCGGGGCATTCGATACCCGGCTTGAAACGGGCCGATGATCGTGCATGGTCACGATCAGGTCACTTGCACAACCATGTGATGCGTCTTCAGGAACGCCCGTGACCAGGGAAGTCGACGAAAGGTCCAGCGGTAGCGCGGATTCCGTTCCCGCCGGAGAGGGGAATGTCGAATCCAAAAGGGACAAATGACGAAATGTCGAGGGCGCGCGATGCCCGGGAAGGGTCCGGCGGCGAGGTTCATGCTGTGACGCATGTCACGCAACCGTGCGCCGGGTCACGGCGTCCGCGACACGGCGGGGCGCACGCGAAAAGCGTGCCCATTTCCCGCGGCCCCATTCGGAGGAATTGCCAGGGCTGGAAAAGATCAGCCAGACGCCTGCCGACGGCCCGGGCCTCGTGGACGGTGGACGCGGCGATCGGGTTCGCGTTCCGCAGCGGCTCCGGAAAGATCTCCGGCGGCACGGAAGTTCACGCGGTCGCAGAAGACTTCGCGGATATCGGCCCCGGTGGCGGGCGCGAGAGCAATCGCGGCAGTGGGTGTCTCAGTTCCCCGTCGTGCCGTCGAGCAGCTCGCGCAGGATGTCCAGGTGCCCGTTGTGGCGGGCCGTCTCCTCGGTCAGGTGGAGGAGGATCCAGCGCAGGTCGACGTGGAGGCCGTTGCGGACGGCCCGCTTCGCCCGGTCGTCCAGACCGCTCCCCGCGACGAGTGCGCGGTAGCGGGCGCTCTGCTCGGCGTATTCCTCCAGCAGCTGCGGCAGCGGGAAGTCGACGGCGATCCGCATCTCGCGATCGGGGTCCTCGTCGGTCCAGGGGCCCTGGTCCTCCTCGCCGAGGAAGACCACCTGGAACCAGTGGTACTCGACCCAGCGGAGGTGGTTGATCACCCCGCTCATGGTCATCAGCGGCGAGCCCGGCAGGAGCGCCGTGCGCGCGTTCTCCGCGGAGACGCCCCGGCACTTGGCGCGGGCGGTGTCACGTGCGTAGTCGAGGAACGTGGTGAGCTGCGTGCGCTCGTCCCACGCGGGAGGCGTGTCGTCGATTCTGGTCATCGCGCGAAGCATCGCCGATCACGTCGACCGATGTCGAAGTGTTTTGCGGTCGCGCGGGCGGAGCCGCGGGACGGGCGGAGCCGTGGGGACAGGGCTCAGGCGCGGGCTCGGAAGCGGTTCAGCAGGTCCGCAGCGGGGTGGGGGCCCGTGGGCTTCGGGTGGCGGGGGAGGCGATGGGGCATCGAGCCGTACCAGGATCGCGAGACGGTGTAGCCGAAGGCGAGGCAGAGCATGCCGCCCACGGCGTCGAGCCAGAAGTGGTTGGCGGTGGCCACGATGACGACGAGGGTCGCCGTCGGGTAGAGCAGCCCCAGGATGCGGGCCCAGGGGGCCGAGGCGACCGCGAAGATCGTCAGCCCGCACCACAGCGACCACCCTATGTGCATGGACGGCATCGCAGCGTACTGGTTCGACATCTGCTTGAGGTTCCCGGAGGCCATGGAGCCCCAGGTGTGGTGGACCAGCACGGTGTCGACGAAGTCCTGCCCGTTCATCAGCCGGGGCGGCGCGAGCGGATAGAAGTAGTAGCCGACCAGGGCCACACCGGTGGTGGCGAAGAGGACCAGGCGCGTGGCGGCGTACCGCCCCGGATGGAAACGGTAGATCCACACCAGCACACCGATGGTCACGATGAAGTGGAGCGTGGCGTAGTAGTAGTTCATGCCCACGATCAGCCACGTCACGGAGTTGATCGCGTGGTTGACCGACTGCTCGACGGCGATGCCGAGGTTCCGCTCGACGCCCCAGATCCAGTCGGCGTTCGCGAGGGCGACCGTCTTCTGTTCGGGCACCGCGTTGCGGATCAGCGAGTACGTCCAGTAGCTGACCGCGATGAGCAGGACCTCGAACCAGATCCGAGGCCGGCGGGGGGCACGCAGCCGGGAGAGCAGGGCGCGGTCGGAACCCGGGCGGGTCTCCGTCTCGACCGCGGTGGGTGAGGAGACGTCCGTCCTGGGGGTGCCCCCGGCGGTAGCTGGGGGAGTTTCCAGTGTCTTCACGCTCGATTCACCCATGGGGAGAGAGTCTGCCAGATGCGTTCCCGCCTCCGATCATCCCTCGGGACGGTCTTCGCCGCAGCCGGTCCGTCTCAGGTACGAGACGCCGCGCGACGCTGCCCCGGGCCGGAGGCCGTGGAGCCGCGCACCACCAGTTCGGGCAGGAACACGAACTCGCTGTGCGGGGCCGGCGTCCCGCCGATCTCCTCCAGCAGGGTCCGCACCGCCGCCTGCCCCATCGCCTGCACGGGCTGGCGGATGGTGGTCAGCGGCGGGTCCGTGAACGCTATGAGCGGGGAGTCGTCGAAGCCGACCACCGACACGTCCTGCGGCACCCGCAGCCCCTGCTGGCGGGCGGCCCGGATGGCGCCGAGCGCCATCATGTCGCTCGCGCACACCACCGCGGTGCAGCCCCGCGAGATCAGCGCGGCCGCGGCGGCCTGGCCGCCTTCCAGGGTGTAGAGGGAGTGCTGGACCAGCTCCTCGACCTCGGCCTCGTCGAGTCCGAGCCGGTCCTTCATCCCGAGCCGGAAGCCCTCGATCTTGCGCAGGACGGGCACGAAGCGCTTCGGTCCCACGGCGAGGCCGATCCGGGTGTGGCCGAGTGCGGTGAGGTGGGTGACGGCGAGCTGCATCGCGGCCCGGTCGTCGGGGGAGACGAAGGGGGCCTGCACCTTGTCGGAGAACCCGTTGATCAGCACGTAGGGGACGCCCTGCCCGCGGAGTTGGTCGTAGCGGCCCATGTCGGCGGTGGTGTCGGCGTGCAGACCGGAGACGAAGATGATCCCGGAGACCCCGCGGTCGACCAGCATCTCGGTCAGCTCGTCCTCGGTGGACCCGCCGGGCGTCTGCGTGGCCAGCACCGGCGTGTACCCCTGCCGGGTCAGGGCCTGGCCGATGACCTGGGCGAGCGCCGGGAAGATGGGGTTGTCCAGCTCGGGAGTTATCAGACCGACGAGCCCCGCGCTGCGCTGGCGCAGGCGTACGGGGCGTTCGTAGCCGAGCACGTCGAGGGCGGCCAGTACGGATTCACGGGTGCCGGCGGCCACACCGGGCTTGCCGTTGAGCACGCGGCTGACTGTGGCTTCGCTGACCCCCGCCTGGGCTGCGATGTCGGCTAGCCGTGCGGTCACGGGATTGGACTGTACCGGGCGGACACTCAAATTGCCCACCACGTGCACGAATCCGGCGGAAGGCGGACGGTGCGGCCGTCCGTCTCCACGGGGGCGCTGGACAGTACGGGGCGTCCGGGCGCGGGAAGCTCGACCGGCTCGGGGCGGGTGTTGAGGGTGCAGGCGAAACCGGGGCGGGTGAAGAGGAGCACCCCCTCGGGCGCGGGCAGCCAGCACATGCCGGAGCGGTACGGGGTTCCGGCGGCGGCCCCGGTGCCGGCCTCCGGGGCGCCGAGGCCGGGCATCGCGCGGCGCAGCTCCAGTGCGGCGCGGTAGAGCTCCAGGGTGGAGTGCGGGTCGCCGGTCTGGGCGGCGACGGTCAGCGGGCCCCAGCCGGCCGGCTGCGGGAGCCAGCTCCCGGTCGGCCCGAAGCCGTACGGCGGCTCCGTCCCGCACCAGGGGATCGGCACGCGGCACCCGTCACGCAGCCCCTCCTGCCCGTCGGCCTCCGGCCGGGTCCCCGGAGGGGCCCCCGCCCCGCCCCCCACTGCGGCCTGCGGCCCGGCCCCTGCCGCGGCCTGGCGGGGGGTGCGCGGTCCGGGGTGGGCGTCGGGCTGCGGGTGGGCCGGGGGCCGGCGGCGGAAGGCGGGGTCGCGGCGGGATTCCGGGGGGAGGTCCAGGACCTCGGGGAGGCCCAGTTCCTCGCCCTGGTAGAGGTACGCCGAGCCCGGGAGGGCCAGCATCAGGAGGGCGGCGGCCCGGGCGCGGGCGAGGCCGCGGGCGCCGCCCCCGTACCGGGTCACATGGCGTACGACGTCGTGGTTGGACAGCACCCACGTGGTCGGGGCGCCGACCGAGGTGGTGGCCGCCAGCGACTCGTCGATGACGGTGCGCATCGCGGCCGGGTCCCACGGACAGTTGAGGAACCGGAAGTTGAAGGCCTGGTGCAGCTCGTCCGGGCGGACGTACAGCGCGAGGCGGTCGGAGGTGGGGGCCCACGCCTCGGCGACGCCGATGCGCTCGCCCTCGTAGGAGTCCAGGAGCCGGCGCCACCCGCGGTGGATCTCGTGGACCCCGTCCTGGTCGAAGAAGGGGAGCGGCTCGGTCCCGATCAGGGTGGCCTGCGCGCCGCGGCCGATGTCCGGCAGGCCCGGGGCCTTGACCATGCCGTGGGCCACGTCGACGCGGAAGCCGTCGACGCCGAGGTCGAGCCAGAACCGCAGCACCGACGCGAATTCGGCGTCGACCTCCGGGTGGTCCCAGTTCAGGTCCGGCTGCTCGGGTGCGAAGAGGTGCAGGTACCACGAGCCGTCCGGGACCCGTGTCCACGCCGGCCCGCCGAAGATCGACTCCCAGTCGTTCGGGGGCTCCGAGCCGTCGGCCCCCCGCCCCGGGCGGAAGAGGTAGCGCGCCCGGGCCTCCGCGTCCCCGGCGAGGGCGGCACGGAACCACGGGTGCTCCACGGAGGTGTGGTTCGGCACCACGTCCACGATGACCCGCAGCCCCAGCGCGTGCGCCGCGCGGACGAGCTCGTCGGCGTCGGAGAGGTCCCCGAAGAGGGGGTCGACGGCCCGGTAGTCGGCGACGTCGTAGCCGCCGTCCGCCTGCGGGGAGACGTAGAAGGGGGTGAGCCACACGGCGTCGACCCCGAGGCGGGCGAGGTGGGGAAGGCGCGAGCGGACCCCGCGCAGGTCGCCGACCCCGTCGCCGTCACTGTCGGCGAAGGAGCGGACGTACACCTGATAGATGACTGCATCGCGCCACCAGCCACCGCTCGCGGTCGCGTTGCTGGAAGAGCTTGCAAGCTGGACGGCCGTCGACTCGTGGGTCATATCGGGGTCAACGCGGGTACATGCCCCCTGGTTGCGGGCCCGGGCGGTCGAAGGTGCCTCGAACTAACAGCAAGCTGCGGCAACCGTACGGACACACGGATGTAACGATCGCCTCCGCTTGCAGAAAGTTTGCGCAAGGTCTTTCGGTCCTCTTTCAGTCTTGTTACGTTCCTGGCAACTCGGGACCGCGAGGGCGCGGCCGGGATCATCGAAGGAGTTCATATGCGGCGTGGCATAGCGGCCACCGCGCTGGTCGCGACCCTGGCGCTCGCGGCGACGGCTTGCGGCGGTGACACCAAGGACGACGGCGAGGTCAAGGCCGGCGGCGAGCTTTCCGGCACGGTCACCTGGTGGGACACCTCGAACGACGCCGAGAAGGCCAGCTTCCAGAAGATCGCCGAGGCGTTCACCGCGAAGCACCCGAAGGTGACCGTCAAGTACGTCAACGTCCCGTACGGCGACGCGCAGAACAAGGTCAAGAACGCCTTCAGCAGCGGCTCCGACGCGCCTGACGTGATCCGCGCCGACGTCGGCTGGGTCGCCGACTTCGCCTCGCTCGGCTACCTCGACGAGGTCCCGGCCGAGACGGCGAAGAAGGTCGACGCCGAGTTCCTGCCGCAGGCCGCGGCCAGCGGCAAGTTCGAGGGCAAGACCTACGCCGTACCGCAGGTCATCGACACCCTCGGCCTCTTCTACAACAAGAAGATGCTCGCCGACGCCGGCGTCCAGCCCCCCAAGACGCTCGAAGAGGTGAAGTCGGCCGCCGCCGCCATCAAGGCGAAGAGCGGCAAGGCCGGTCTCTACCTGCGCGGCGACGACTCCTACTGGTTCCTCCCGCTGATCTACGGCGAGGGCGGCGACCTCGTCGACGCGAAGAACAAGACGGTCACCGTCGACGGCCCGGCGGGCGTCAAGGCCTTCAAGACCGCTCGTGACCTGGTCACCTCCGGCGCGGCCGTCACGAACGCCACGGACGGCTACACCAACATGCAGACGGCCTTCAAGTCCGGCGAGGCCGCCATGATGATCAACGGTCCGTGGGCGGTCGCCGACACCTACGCCGGTGACCAGTTCAAGGACAAGGCCAACCTCGGCATCGCCGCCGTCCCGGCCGGCTCGGTCAAGGCCGGCGCCCCGCAGGGCGGCCACGACCTCGGCGTCTACGCCGGTTCCAAGAACCGCGCCGCCGCGCACGCCTTCGTCGAGTACATGACCTCGCAGGAGGTCCAGGTGCAGTCCGCCAAGGACCTGAGCCTGCTGCCGACCCGTACCGCCGCCTACGAGCAGCCGGACGTCAAGAGCAGCGAGATGGTCCAGTTCTTCAAGCCGGCCGTGGACAAGGCCGTCGAGCGCGCCTGGATCCCGGAGAACGGCTCCCTCTTCGAGCCGCTCAAGGTCGAGTACACCAAGGCGATCACCGGGGCGTCGAGCCCGGAGGACGCGGCCAAGACGGCCGGCGTCGAGTTCCGCAAGATCCTCAAGGGCTGGAAGTAACGAAACCATGGCTGCTCACACCAGCCAGTCGGTGGCGAAGGCCGCGGGCGACGGAGTCGGAGACGACACCGCCGCCCGCGGCCGGAGCCGCTGGACTGACAGCAAGGCCCCCGGTGGGACCAAGGGTGGGCTGAGGCGCGCCCTCGCCACCCACTGGTACGCCTGGACGATGATCGCCCCCGTGGTGCTCGTCCTCGGCGTGATCATCGGCTGGCCGCTGGTCCGCGGCATCTACCTGTCGCTGACCGATGCCAACGAGCGCAACGTCTCGCGCACCATCGGCGCCCGCCACATCGAGGCCACGTACGAGTTCGTCGGCCTCGACAACTACGCGGACGTGCTCAGCGACCCGGTGTTCCTGCAGCGGCTGGTGTGGACGGTGGTGTGGACCGTCGCGTGCGTGTCGATCACCTTCACGCTCGGCCTGGTCCTGGCCAACATGCTCAACCGGGAGTTCCGGGGCCGCGCCGCCTACCGGATGGCGCTGATCCTGCCCTGGGCCGTCCCCGGCTTCGTCTCGGTCTTCGCGTGGCGGTTCCTCTTCAACCGCGACAACGGCATCCTCAACAAGATCCTCGACGGTGGCGGCATCGCCGCGGTCCCGTGGCTCGACGATCCGACCTGGGCCAAGTTCTCGGTCGTCGCCGTCAACGTCTGGCTCGGCGTCCCCTTCATGATGGTCGCCCTGCTCGGCGGACTGCAGTCGATCCCCGGCGAGCTGTACGAGGCCGCCGAGATGGACGGCGCGAGCGCCTGGCAGCGGTTCCGGCACATCACCCTGCCCGGCCTGCGCGCGGTGAGCATGACGGTGATCCTGCTCTCCACCATCTGGACCTTCAACATGTTCCCGGTGATCTTCCTGCTCACCCGGGGCGGACCGGGCGACTCCACCGAGATCCTCGTGACCCAGGCCTTCCGCGAGGCGTTCGTGTCGAGCCCGCGCGACTTCGCCGGCTCCGCCACGTGGGGCGTCCTGATCCTCGCCCTGCTCATGATCTTCGCGCTGGTCTACCGGCGCTCGCTGCGCAAGCAGGGAGAGGTGTGGTGACCGTGACCACCGCTCGTACCCGGGGCCGCCGCTCCCCGCTCGCCTCCGCAGGCCTGCACCTCACCCTGCTCGGCGCGTCCGTCATCGCCGTGTTCCCGGTGCTGTGGATCCTGCTGACCTCGCTCAAGCCCGCCGAGCACGCGGTCAGCACGGACTTCGTCAAGGATCCGTCCTTCGGCAACTACACGTACCTGCTGGAGTCGAGCCACTTCCTCAGCTGGTTCGGGAACTCCGTCCTGGTCGCCGGCGTCACCACCGTCCTCGGTGTGTTCATCGCCGCCACCACCGGATACGCGGTCAGCCGCTTCAGGTTCCCCGGCATGAAGCCGCTCATGTGGACCCTGCTCATCACGCAGATGTTCCCCATGGCCATCCTCATCGTGCCGCTCTACAACCTGATGGGCGACCTCGGCCTGCTCAACCAGCCGATCGGCCTGATCATCACCTACCTCACCATCGCCGTGCCGTTCTGCGCCTGGATGATGAAGGGCTTCTTCGACACCATCCCGGTGGAGATCGACGAATCCGGCCGGGTCGACGGGCTCAACCCCTTCGGCACGTTCTGGCGGCTGATCCTGCCGCTGGCCAAGCCCGGCCTCGCCGTCACCGGCTTCTACGCCTTCATCACCGCGTGGGGCGAAGTCGCGTACGCCTCCGCCTTCATGGTCGGCGAGGAGAACCTCACCCTGGCCGGCGGCCTGCAGACCTTCGTCACCCAGTACACCTCCAACTGGGGTGCGATGAGCGCCGCCTCGGTCCTCATCGCCATCCCCGCGGCGATCTTCTTCGTCTTCGCCCAGCGCCACCTCGTCGCCGGGATGACCGCAGGCGCCACCAAGGGCTGACCACCCGCCTGCTCCCGCATCACCGGCCCGACCTCTCCAAGGACGACATGACCCAGCACCTCGCCGACGCACTTCCCACCTCCACCGGCACCCTGCCCGGCTGGTGGAGAGACGCGGTGATCTACCAGGTCTATCCGCGCAGCTTCGCCGACTCCAACGGGGACGGTATGGGGGACCTCGAAGGCGTCCGCAGCCGCCTGCCCTACCTCAAGGAACTGGGCGTCGACGCCGTCTGGCTCAGCCCCTTCTACGCCTCCCCGCAGGCCGACGCCGGCTACGACGTGGCCGACTACCGGGCCATCGACCCGATGTTCGGCACGCTGCACGACGCCGACGCCGTGATCCGCGAGGCCCACGAACTGGGTCTGCGCATCATCGTGGACCTCGTCCCGAACCACTGCTCCGACCAGCACGAATGGTTCAAGCAGGCGCTGCGCGAAGGTTCCGGATCCCGGCTGCGGGAGCGCTTCCACTTCCGTCCCGGCAAGGGGGAGAACGGCGAACTGCCGCCCAACGACTGGGAGTCGATCTTCGGCGGTCCGGCGTGGACCCGGGTCGCGGACGGCGCGTGGTACCTGCACCTCTTCGCACCCGAGCAGCCCGACTTCAACTGGGAGCACCCGGCCGTCCAGGACGAGTTCCGCTCGATCCTGCGCTTCTGGCTCGACCTCGGCGCCGACGGTTTCCGCGTCGACGTGGCCCACGGCCTGGTCAAGGCACCCGGCCTGCCCGACCTCGGCGCCAGGGACCAGCTCAAGCTGCTCGGCAACGACGTCATGCCCTTCTTCGACCAGGACGGCGTCCACGAGATATACCGCTCCTGGCGCCGGATCCTCGACGAGTACGAGGGCGACCGCGTCCTGGTCGCCGAGGCGTGGACCCCGACCGTCGAACGCACCGCCCGCTACGTCCGCCCCGACGAGATGCAGCAGGCGTTCAACTTCCAGTACCTGACGACCGACTGGGAGGCGACGGCGCTCCGCGAGGTCATCGACGGCTCACTGGCCGCGATGCGTCCCGTCGGCGCTCCCACCACCTGGGTGCTGTCCAACCACGACGTCACCCGGCACGCCACCCGCTTCGCCAACCCCGCCGGCCTCGGCACCCAGCTGCGCGAGCCCGGCGACCGCGAGCTCGGTCTGCGGCGGGCCCGCGCGGCGACCCTGCTGATGCTGGCGCTGCCCGGTTCGGCCTACGTCTACCAGGGCGAGGAGCTCGGCCTGCCCGACGTCACCGACCTGCCGGACGAGGTCCGCCAGGACCCGTCGTTCTTCCGCGCGGCGGGACAGGACGGCTTCCGCGACGGCTGCCGGGTCCCCATCCCGTGGTCGGGTACGCAGGCCCCGTACGGCTTCGGCACCGGCGGCAGCTGGCTCCCGCAGCCGGACTCCTGGGCGGAGCTGAGCGTGGAGGCGCAGACCGGCGACCCGTCCTCCACCCTGGAGCTGTACCGGTCCGCCCTGCGGCTGCGCCGGGAGCACCCGGACCTGGGCGCGGGCGAGTCGGTGGACTGGCAGGAGGCTCCCGCCGGCGTCCTGGTCTTCCGCCGCGGGGACTTCCTCTGCACCGCCAACACCACCGGCACGGCGGTGCGCCTCCCCGTCGCCGGCGAGGCCCTGCTGTCCAGCGGCGCGAGCGTCGAGGACGGCGTGCTGCCGGCCGACACCACGGTGTGGTGGCGGGTGACGTCGGGGTGACCTCCCCCCTCCGGCTGACGGACATCGCCGCGCAGGCCCAGGTCAGCGAGGCGACCGTCAGCCGCGTGCTCAACGGCAAGACGGGCGTCGCGGCCGGCACCCGGCACAAGGTGCTGGCCGCGCTCGACCTGCTCGGCTACGAGCGGCCCGTACGGCTCAAGCGGCGCAGCAACGGCCTGGTCGGGCTGCTGATCCCGGAGCTCACCAACCCGATCTTCCCGGCCTTCGCGCAGGTCATAGAGCAGGCGCTGGCCGGGCACGGGTACACGCCGGTGCTGTGCACCCAGACGCCGGGCGGGGCCACCGAGGACGAGCTCGTGGAACAGCTGGAGGAACGCGGGGTCACGGGGATGGTCTTCCTGTCGGGCCTGCACGCCGACTCCCACGCGGACCCCTCCCGCTACCAGCGGCTCGCCGCGCGCGGGGTCCCCTTCGTGCTGATCAACGGCTTCAACGAGCAGATCAGCGCGCCCTTCGTCTCGCCCGACGACCGGGCGGCCGCCGACATCGCGGTGCGGCACCTGGAGGACCTGGGCCACCGGAGGATCGGCCTGGCGATCGGCCCGACCCGGTACGTGCCGTCGGCGCGCAAGGAGCAGGGGTTCCTCGCCGCCGTGCCGGACGCGGAGGCGGAAGGCCTGATCCAGCGCACCCTGTTCACGGTTGAGGGCGGCCACGCGGCGGGCATGGCCCTGCTGGACCGCGGCTGCACCGGCATCGTGTGCGGCAGCGACCCGATGGCGCTGGGCGTCATCCGGGCGGCGCGCGAGCGCGGGCTGCGGGTGCCGCAGGACGTGTCGGTGGTCGGCTTCGACGACTCCCCGCTGATCGCGTTCACGGACCCGCCGCTGACGACGGTCCGCCAGCCGGTGCGCGCGATGGCGACGGCCGCGGTGGGCGCCCTCCTGGAGGCGGTCTCGGGCACCCCGGTCCAGCGCACGGAGTACGTCTTCCAGCCGGAACTGGTGGTCCGGGGCTCGACGGCCCAGGCCCCGTAACCCTCCCGGGCGGGCGGTGCGGGCCTGTTCCGCCCCGCCCGGGACCCTGCCCGGCGCCGGGACCCCGTCATGGGTCCCGGCGCCGCCGTGCGCCACCCGTCAGTGGCCGCGGCCGCCGCCGTGACCGCGGCCGCCGCCCGGTTCCCCTTCGCGTCCCGGTTGTCGCCGGTCCGACGTGCCCTTCGGCGGACACGCGGAAGAAACAATTCTGCAATCTCTTGCGCAAACTCTTGCAGGGCTCCTACCTGGCCCCTACGGTCGCTCCAATCCCCACCTCTTCCGCCAGGAGGCCCCCCGCATGCCTGCCAGAGCCGTCAGAGCTGCAACCTTTTGCGCCACCACCGCACTTGCCGCGGCCACCCTCACGGGCCTCGCGCCGCAGGCCGTCGCCGCGCCGCCCGGCGAGAAGGACGTGACCGCCGTTCTGTTCGAGTGGCGCTTCGACTCCGTCGCCAAGGCCTGCACCGGTTCCCTCGGGCCCGCCGGGTACGGGTACGTGCAGGTGTCGCCGCCGCAGGAGCACGTGCAGGGCGGGCAGTGGTGGACCTCGTACCAGCCCGTCAGTTACAAGATCGCCGGGCGGCTCGGGGACCGGGCCGCCTTCAAGGCCATGGTCGACACCTGTCACGCCGCCGGCGTCAAGGTCGTCGCCGACTCCGTCATCAACCACATGGCCGGACCGGCCGACGCAGGCGCCACCTTCACGGGCACCGGCGGTACTTCGTACACGAAGTACGACTACCCGGGCCTCTTCTCCGGCGCGGACATGGACGACTGCCGGGCCTCGATCTCGAACTACCAGGACCGCGCCAACATCCAGAACTGCGAGCTCGTGCAGCTCGCCGACCTGGACACCGGCGAGAACTACGTGCGCGGGCGCATCGCCGGGTACCTCAACGACCTGCTCTCCCTCGGCGTGGACGGATTCCGGATCGACGCCGCCAAGCACATGCCCGCGGCCGACCTCGCCAACATCAAGTCCCGCCTCACCAACCCCGGCGTGTACTGGAAGCAGGAGGCGATCCACGGGGCCGGGGAGGCCGTCTCGCCGAGCGAGTACCTCGGCAACGGCGACGTGCAGGAGTTCCGGTACGCCCGGGACCTCAAGCGGGTCTTCCAGAACGAGAACCTCGCCTACCTGAAGAACTTCGGCGAGGCCTGGGGGTACATGCCCAGCGGGCAGGCCGGTGTCTTCGTCGACAACCACGACACCGAGCGGGGCGGCGACACCCTCACCTACAAGGACGGGTCCACCTACACGCTGGCCAGTGTCTTCGCGCTGGCCTGGCCCTACGGCTCGCCCGACGTGCACTCCGGCTACGAGTGGACCGACAAGGACGCCGGCCCGCCCAACGGCGGCACGGTGAACGCCTGTTACGCCGACGGCTGGAAGTGCCAGCACGCCTGGCGGGAGATCTCCTCCATGGTCGGCTTCCGCAACGCCGCCCGCGGCCAGTCCGTCGGCAACTGGTGGGACAACGGCGGCGACCAGATCGCCTTCGGCCGCGGATCGAAGGCGTACGTGGTGATCAACCACGAGGGTTCCGCCCTGACCCGGACCTTCCAGACCTCCCTGCCGGGCGGCGACTACTGCGACGTGCAGAGCGGCCGCACGGTCACCGTCGGCGCGGGCGGGCAGTTCACCGCCACCGTCGCCGCCGGCACCGCCCTCGCCCTGCACGTGGGCGCCCGGACCTGCGCGGGCACCCCGGCCGCAGCCGCCGGGGCCTCCTTCACCGTCAACGCCACCACCGTCCCCGGCCAGAACGTCTACGTCACCGGCGACCGGGCCGAACTCGGCTCCTGGAACACCGCAGCCGCCCTCAAGCTCGACCCGGCGGCCTACCCCGTCTGGAAGCTCGACGTCACCCTTCCGGCCGGCACGTCCTTCGCGTACAAGTACGTCCGCAAGGACGCCGCCGGCAACGTCACCTGGGAGAGCGGCGCGAACCGCACCGCCACCGTCCCCGCGAGCGGCACGGTCACGCTGGCCGACACCTGGCGCAACTGAGCCGCCGCCCCACCGACCAGGGCCGCCCGGCACCCTTCCCCGCCACCGCCGGGCGGCCCTCATCCGTGCGACACGTACACAAGGAGACCCGCCTTGATACGCCCTGCCGCAGGAGTGCTCGCCGCCGCCCTGGCCGTGACGCTCCTGCCCGCCCTCCCCGCCGCGGCCGACGCCGCCGCGAAGCCGCCCGCCCCGCCCTCGGACGCGAAGCTGGCCGCCGAGCCGGACCGCCACGACCTGACCCGGGAGCAGTTCTACTTCGTGCTCCCGGACCGGTTCGCGAACGGCGACCCGGCCAACGACCGGGGCGGCCTGACCGGCTCCCGCCTGGAAACCGGCCTGGACCCCACCGACAAGGGCTTCTACCAGGGCGGCGACCTCAAGGGGCTCACCGACCGGCTGGACTACGTCAAGGGGCTCGGCACCACCGCCATCTGGATGGCGCCGATCTTCAAGAACCAGCCGGTGCAGGGCAAGGGCGACGACGTCTCGGCCGGCTACCACGGTTACTGGATCACCGACTTCACCCAGGTCGACCCGCACTTCGGCACCAACGCCGACCTGGAGCGGCTGATCGACACGGCGCACGGGAAGGGGATGAAGGTCTTCTTCGACGTCATCACCAACCACACCGCCGACGTCGTCGACTACCGCGAGGCCTCCTCCTCCTACCTGTCGAAGGGGGCGTTCCCGTACCTCACGAAGGACGGCGTGCCCTTCGACGACAAGGACTACGCCGACGGGCAGGGGAAGTTCCCCAAGGTCGACGGCGAGTCCTTCCCGAGGACCCCCTTCGTGCCGGACGCGAAGAAGAACCTCAAGGTCCCGGCCTGGCTCAACGACCCGACGATGTACCACAACCGGGGCGACTCCACCTTCGCCGGCGAATCCTCCGACCAGGGCGACTTCTTCGGCCTCGACGACCTGTGGACCGAGCGCCCCGAGGTCGTCGAGGGCATGGAGAAGATCTACGAGAAGTGGGTCAAGGACTTCCGTATCGACGGCTTCCGGATCGACACCGTCAAGCACGTCAACACCGGGTTCTGGACCCAGTGGGCGACCGCCCTCGACGCGTACGCGGCCAAGCGCGGCCGCGACGACTTCTTCATGTTCGGCGAGGTCTACTCCGCCGACACCGCCGTCACCTCCCCGTACGTCACCCGCGGACGCCTCGACGCCACCCTCGACTTCCCGCTCCAGGACGCGATCCGCGCGTACGCCTCCCAGGGCGCGGAAGCCGGCCGGCTCGCCTCCGTCCTGGCCGACGACTACCGGTACACCAGCGACAAGGCCAACGCCTACGAGCAGGTCACGTTCCTCGGCAACCACGACATGGGCCGCTTCGGCACCTTCCTGAAGCAGGACCGGCCGGGCGCGGGGGAGCAGGAGCTGCTGGACCGCTACCGGCTGGCCACCGAGCTGATGTTCCTCTCCCGCGGCAATCCGGTGATCTACTCCGGTGACGAGCAGGGCTTCACGGGCGCGGGCGGCGACAAGGACGCCCGCCAGCCGCTCTTCGCCTCGCAGGTCGCCGACTACCTGGACGACGACCAGCTCGGCACGGCGCGCACGCACGCGAGCGACGCCTACGATCCGGAGCACCCGCTCTACCGGCAGATCAGTGCTCTCTCGAAGCTGACCAAGGCCCACCCGGCCCTGCGTGACGGCGTCCAGAGCGAACGCCTCGCCGACGGCTCCGTCTACGCCTTCGCACGCACCGATGCCCGCAGCCGCACCGAGTACCTGGTCGCCGCCAACAACGGAACCGAGGCCCGCACCGTCGAGATCGACGCCCCGGCCGGCGCCCAGTACCGCACCCTCTACGGCGGCACCGCCCTGCTCCGCGCCTCCGCGGCGGGCAAGCTCACCGTCCCCGTCCCGGCCCTCGGCTCCGTGGTCCTCCAAGCCCTCGCGCCCGCCGCCCAGCCCACCGCCAAGCCCGCCCTCGCCCTCAAGGCCCCCGCCCCCGGCGCCACCGGCACCGTCGAGCTCTCCGCCGACGTCACCGGCGGCGGCCTGAACCGGGTCGTCTTCGCCGCGCAGAGCGGCAACGACAAGTGGCAGGTGCTCGGTTCCGCCGACCACGCCCCCTACAAGGTCACCCAGCACGTCGACGCCAAGACCCCGGCCGGCACCCCCCTGCGCTACAAGGCCGTCGTGGTCGACGCCGCCGGCCGCACCGCGAGCGCCCTCGCCGAATCCGTCGCCGGCCAGGCCCCGCCCACCGAAGTCCCCACCGCCACCCAGCGCGACTACGCCGTCGTCCACTACAACCGCCCCGACGGCGACTACACCGACTGGCGGCTCTACGCCTGGGGCGACCTCGCCGAGGGCGAGGCCACTCCCTGGCCGCAGGGCCACGGCTTCACCGGCCGCGACGCCTACGGCGCCTTCGCGTACGTCAGGCTGAAGCCCGGCGCCTCCTCCGTCGGCTACCTCGTCATCGACAAGGACGGCAACAAGGACGTCGCCGCCGACCGCACCATCGACGTGACGAAGACCGGCGAGATCTGGCTGGAGCAGGGCAAGGAGCCCGCCCGCACCGACCGCCCCGCCTACCCGCCGCAGGACACGGCGAAGGCCGTCCTGCACTACCAGCGCCCCGACGGCGCCTACGACGGCTGGGGCCTGCACGTCTGGACCGGCGCCGCGAACCCCACCGACTGGACCAAGCCGCTGCTGCCCGCCCGCACCGACTCCTACGGCGCCGTGTACGAGGTCCCGCTCGCGGCAGGCGCCACCAGCCTCAGCTACATCCTCCACAAGGGCGACGACAAGGACCTGCCCACCGACCAGTCCCTGGACCTGAAGGCCACCGGCCACGAGGTCTGGATGCTCGGCGGAAAGGAGAAGTACCTCCTGCCGCAGCCCGCCGGCGCCGGCGCCGCCCTCGACCTGACCAAGGCCCAGGCCGTCTGGATCGACCGCGACACCCTCGCCTGGAACGCCCCCGCGGCCGCCGCCTCCGCCCAGCTCCTCGCCTCCCGCGACGGCTCCGTCAAGGCCGAGAACGGCACCGTGACCGGCCACGCCCAGTGGCTGCGCCTCGGGTCCCGGACCGAGCTGACCGCAGCCCAGAAGCAGAAGTTCCCGCACCTGGCCGGCTACGGCGCGTACCCCGTCGACCCGCGCGACCGCGACCGGGTCCGCGAGGCCCTGCGCGGGCAGCTCGTCGCGAGTGCCCGCGCCGCCAACGGCGCCGTCCTCGCCGCCACCGGCGTCCAGCTCGCCGGGGTCCTCGACGACCTGTACGCGACGACCGCGGCCCTCGGCCCCGTCTTCAAGGACGGCCGTCCCACCCTCTCCGTCTGGGCGCCGACCGCCCAGCAGGTCTCCCTCGAACTCGACGGCCGCACCCTCGCCATGCACCGCGACGACGCCACCGGCGTCTGGTCGGTGCGCGGCGAGCGCTCCTGGACCGGGAAGCGGTACCGCTACGCCGTCACCGTCTGGGCCCCGACCACCGGGCAGATCGTCCGGAACCTGGTCACCGACCCGTACTCCACCGCCCTGACCGCGGACTCCACCCACAGCCTGGCCGTGGACCTGGCCGACCCGAAGCTCGCCCCGCCCGGCTGGAAGGACCTGCGCAAGCCCGCGGCCGTCCCCTTCACCTCCGCGCAGATCCAGGAGCTCCACATCCGCGACTTCTCCGTCGCGGACCGCACCAGCACCCACCCCGGCCAGTACCTGGCCTTCACCGACACCTCCTCGGCGGGCATGCGGCACCTGCGCGACCTGGCCGCCGCCGGAACCTCGTACGTCCACCTGCTGCCCGTCTTCGACATCGGCACCATCCCGGAGAAGGCCGCCGACCGCACCACTCCCGCCTGCGACCTCACGGTGTACGCGCCGGACTCGCAGGAGCAGCAGGCGTGCGTGGCCGCCGCGGCCGCGAAGGACGCGTACAACTGGGGCTACGACCCGCTGCACTACACCGTCCCCGAGGGCAGCTACGCGAGCGACCCGAACGGCACCGCCCGCACCGTCGAGTTCCGCAGGATGGTCCAGTCCCTCAACGGGTCCGGGCTGCGCACGGTGATGGACGTGGTCTACAACCACACCGTCGCCGCGGGCCAGTCGGACAAGTCGGTCCTCGACCGCATCGTCCCCGGCTACTACCAGCGGCTGCTGGCCGACGGCTCCGTCGCCACCTCCACCTGCTGCGCGAACACCGCACCCGAGAACGCCATGATGGGCCGGCTCGTCGTGGACTCGATCGTCACCTGGGCGAAGGAGTACAAGGTCGACGGCTTCCGCTTCGACCTGATGGGCCACCACCCGAAGGCCAACATCCTGGCCGTCCGCAAGGCCCTCGACGGCCTGACCCCCGCCAAGGACGGGGTCGACGGCAAGAAGATCGTGCTCTACGGGGAGGGCTGGAACTTCGGCGAGATCGCCGACGACGCCCGCTTCGTGCAGGCCACGCAGAAGAACATGGCCGGAACCGGCATCGCCACCTTCTCCGACCGGGCGCGCGACGCGGTCCGCGGCGGCGGCCCCTTCGACGAGGACCCGCGCGTCCAGGGCTTCGCCTCGGGCCTGTTCACCAGCCCCAACTCCTCGCCCGCCAACGGCACCCCGGCCGAGCAGAAGGCCCGCCTGCTGCACGCCCAGGACCTGATCAAGGTGGGCCTGTCGGGCAACCTCGCCTCGTACGCCTTCACCGACACCACCGGCCGCCGCACCAAGGGCGCCGAAGTCGACTACAACGGAGCCCCGGCCGGCTACGCGGCTGCCCCCGGCGACGCCCTCGCCTACGCGGACGCCCACGACAACGAGACCCTCGCCGACGCCCTGACCTACAAGCTCCCGCCGGCCACGAGCAACGCCGACAAGGCCCGCATGCAGGTCCTGGCCATGGCGACGGCCACCCTCTCGCAGGGCCCGTCCCTCTCCCAGGCGGGCACGGACCTGCTGCGCTCCAAGTCCCTGGACCGCAACTCCTACGACAGCGGCGACTGGTTCAACGCCATCCAGTGGGACTGCCGCAGCGGCAACGGCTTCGGCCGCGGCCTGCCCCCCGCCGCCGACAACGCCCCGAAGTGGCCCTTCGCGAAGCCGCTCCTGACGGGACCGGCCCCCACCTGCGCGGACATCACGGCCACCGCGGCGGCCCACCGCGACCTGCTGAGGATCCGCACCACCGCGCCGGAGTTCGCCCTCACCACGGCGGAGGAGGTCCAGTCACGGCTGGCCTTCCCCCTCTCGGGCAAGGACGAGACCCCGGGCGTGATCACCATGACCCTGGGCGACCTGGTCGTGGTCTTCAACGCCACCCCCACCGCCCAGCCCCAGCGCGTCCCCGCCCTCGCCGGCACCGCCTACCGCCTGAACCCGGTCCAGGCCGCCGGCTCCGACCCCACGGTCAAGCGGTCCGCGTACGACACCACGACAGGAGAGTTCACCGTCCCCGCCCGCACCGTCTCGGTCTTCACACGGCGCTGAGCCGGTCCAGTCGCTTCTCCAGCAGGATCACCCCGTAGGTCCTGCCGTCCTTCCCGACCTTGTTGGGGAGCTCCCCGACCACCCGGTAGCCCGCGGCCCGGTAGTACGCGAGCAACCGGGGGTTGGTGGAGACGCAGTCCAGGCGGGCCCGCTCCCGTCCGGTCCCGGCGATCCGCCGCTCGGCGTGTTCGAGCAGGCGGCGCCCGGCGCCGGCGGGGGCGGCCTCGCGTTCCACCATCAGCCGGTGGACGTATCCGGCCACCGGGGGCTGGACGCCCCAGGCGTCCTCGTCGGACCACCACAGCTCGTACGCCCCGACGACCCGGCCGTCGCCGTCGCCGCCGAGCCACACCTCGCCGTCGGCCATCCGCGCGCGGAAGTGGGCGGCGTCCTTGTCGCCGGGCTTCCACTGGTCGATCGCGTGCTTCTGCATCCAGCGGGCGGCCTGGTCGTGCAGCCGCACCAGTGTGCCGGCGTCCTTCTCCGCGGCCTGCCGGAACAAGATCCCGTCGTCAATGATCACGCGGGCATTATCGGTGATCGGAACCGTTGGTGATCAAGAGCCCGGCACGAGGCCGCCGAGACGCCCGACCAGTTCTCCGAACGGCCCGTCGGCCGGCTCGTCGGCCAGGATCCGTACGAGGATCCCCGCCATCTCCGCGTCGTAGGCCGCGCTCACTGCGGCCAGCGCGGCGAAGTCGTGCACCAGCTGCAGCTCCAGCTCGGCACGTGGGATGCGGCGCCCGTCCAGCCAGATCAGCGCGGTGGACTCGGCGAGCGACACCCAGGACCGCACCACGAGTTCCAGCCGCGCCGGGGGATCCTCCAGCGAGATGCCCAGGTGCGTGAGGATCTGCTCGTACGCCGCCTGCCGGACCTCGTCGATCATCGCGTTGGCCCGGCTGCTGCCGGCCGCCGGACCGCCCCGCATCAGCGCCGAGAAGCCCGGCCCGTGGTCGTCGACGAAGGCGAAGAACCGCCCCATCACCCGCAACAGCCGCGCCCCGAGCGGCCCCTCCCGGGGCTCCACGAACCGCAGCGCCAGCTCGTCGGCGGCCCGGCGCAGCGCGGCCTCGTACAGGCTCAGCTTGCCGGGAAAGTAGTGGTAGACGAGCGGCCGGGATATCCCGGCCGCCGCCGCGATCTCGTCGATCGACACATCGTCGGGCGACCGGTGGCTGAACAGCTCCAGGGCCACCCCGATCAGCTGCTGCCGCCGCTCCTCGACACCCATCCTGCGTCGCACCCCGGTTGTCATGCGGACACCCTACTGGGGAGCGTTCACAGGTCCAGGACGAGGCGGTCTCCCTTCGCGCGCGAGACGCACAACAGCATGGACTCCGCCCGCTCCCCGTCCGTGAGGAGGTCGTCGCGGTGATCCACCGCGCCCGCGAGCACCCGGTGTTGGCAGGTTCCGCAGAAACCCTGCTCGCAGGAGTACGGGGTGGCGGGCAGCTCCCGGCGCACCGCGGCCAGGGTGCTCTCGTCCCCGGCGACCTCGACGACCCGTCCCGAGCGGCGGAGTTCGGCCGTGAAGGGGTGCGCCGGGCCGGGCGCCGCGGCCGGGGCGAAGCGTTCCAGGCGGACCGCCGCCGGGTCCGGGGCCGCCGCCGTGACGGCCAGCATGAGGGGCTCCGGGCCGCAGCAGTAGACGAGCGTGCCCGGCCCCGCGTTGGCCGGCGCCGTCAGGTCGGGCCGGCCCGCCTCGTCCTGGGCGACCACCGTGACCCGGTCCCCGTAGGCGGCCAGTTCGGTCAGGAAGGGCATCGAGGCGCGCGAGCGGCCCCCGTACAGGAGGGTCCAGTCGGCGCCGGCGGCCGTGGCGGCCCGGAGCATCGGCAGGATCGGGGTGATGCCGATGCCGCCCGCGACGAAGACGTACGAGGGCGCCGGGACCAGCGCGAAGCGGTTGCGCGGCGGGCGCAGCTCCAGTTCGGCGCCCTCGACCAGCTGCTCGTGCGCCTCGCGGGAGCCGCCGCGGCCGTCCTCGACCAGCCGGATCGCGATCGTGTACCTGCCGCCGTCCGCGGGGTCGCCGCACAGGGAGTACTGGCGGACCAAGCCCGAGGGCAGGGTCACGTCCACGTGCGCGCCGGGGGTCCAGGCGGGGAGGTCCGGTGACTCCAGGGTCAGTTGCAGCACGCCCTCGGCCGGCTGGGTACGGGAGACGATCAGGGCGCGCAGCGCACGGCGCGGGGAGTGGCCCGAGACCGGTGTCTCCAGGGCCGGCAGGGGCCAGAGCGGGGACCTGTCGATGCGGCGCTTCAGGGCGCGCCTGGTCACCCAGGCGGCGCCCGCGACCGCCGTGACCGCGAGGGCGCGCCTCATGCCCGCACCCCGCCGTTCGCGCCGGGGGAGGCGGCCAGGTAGGCCACCGCCTGGGCCGTCGAGCCCTCCTGGGAGGGGTGGTAGGTGCGGGAGAGGTACTTCGGTATGGACTTCAGCATGGCGCCGCTGGTCGGCAGGACCCCCTGCCGCCCCGCCCGGAAGAACTGTCCGAAGGAGGCCTTGGCGGCGTCCAGGTGCGGGTCGTTCTCCATGAAGAAGCGGACCCCGCGCTGCCACAGGAAGACCAGCGCCGTGAAGGCGGTGGCCCAGGTGCGGGCCCGGCGGCGGTAGTTGCCGTCGACGTGCATGAAGAGGTCGAAGGCGACCGAGCGGTGCTCGACCTCCTCGGCCCCGTGCCAGCGCAGCAGGTCCAGCATGGTGGGGTCGGCGCCCCGCCGGTCCAGGGCCTCGGCGTTCAGCACCCAGTCCCCCAGGAACGCCGTGTAGTGCTCGATCGCCGCGATCATGGCGACCCGCTCCATCAGCCACCAGTGCCGGGCCCGGCCCGGCGGGAGGGTGCGGTCGCCGAGCAGCTTCTCGAACAGCCAGTCCACCTGCGCGGTGTACGGGGTGGGGTCCAGCCCGAGCCGCTTGAGGTGGGGGAGTACGTCGTCGTGCGCGGCGGCGTGCATGGCCTCCTGGCCGATGAAGCCGACCACGTCCGCCCGCAGCCGCTCGTCCTTGATGTGGGGGAGCACCTGCTTGTAGACGTGCACGAACCAGCGCTCACCGGCGGGGAGCAACAGGTGCAGCACGTTGATCATGTGCCCGGCGAAAGGCTCGCCGGGCAGCCAGTGGAGCGGGGTGTCCTCCCAGCCGAAGGACACGTTCCGGGGCCTCAGGTCCACGTGTTCCGACGCCACGGGGGCGGGCGCGAGCGGCGTATTAGACATGGCGTCAATGTACTGATGGGTACAGGGGGTGAGAAGCCCCCTGCGCCGACTTCTCGCCGCCCGCCCCGCCACCCGCCCCGCGCGGGGCGGCTAGCGCCCGGTGCTGCCGCTCACGAGCGCCCACTCGCGGTTCAGGGTGCCCAGCGGGATCTTGCGCTCGAAGACGGGCGTGCCGAACAGGGACAGCTGGAGGTGGAGGTTGCCGCTCAGGTCGAACCCGCCGTACAGCGCCCAGGCACCGGTGACCGACGTCTTGCCGTCGCTGGAAGCGGTCGCCTTGGCGTCGGCCTCGCCGCGCAGGTACGGCGCGAAGTCGGCGGTGACGCCGACGGCGCCGTAGAGGCCGACGGACGCCTCGGCGCCGAGCGCGCCCTTGACCCGGCCGGCGGCGGTGACGGTCGCCTGGACCGGGGTGCTCTGGACGGTGGAGGTGCTGACCGGAGTCCAGCCCTTGCCGAAGGCGTAGCTGCCGCCGACCTTGAAGTCCCCCTTGACGTCCTGCTGGACGTCAAGGGTCACGCGCCCGTCGGCCTCCACCTGGATGTAGCAGGTCAGGTCGAGGTTGACGACGACCGGGACCGGCCCGACCTGGATGACCGGCGAGCTGTGCAGCTTGGCGAACGGGATCCGCTTGGGGGCCCCGGTGCTCGCGGCGGCGCGGCCCTGGAGCTTCCACTGCGAGGACCAGTCGCCGCTCATGCCGAGGTAGGCGCCGCGCGGGCCGGCGCCGCCGCCCGGGGTGCCGTCGTACGAGAACTCGACCTGCGGGGCGAGCTGGACGAAGCCGGTCACCGAGGCGCCGGCCGAGGCGGGGGCGTCCGGGGCGGTGTCCACGGAGGCGTCGACGTCGAGCCGCAGGTTCCCGAGCGGCAGCTTCGCACCCTGGGGGCCGAACTTCAGGCCCTGGCCCTTGGCCCAGGAGAAGGTGACGCCCTTCATCAGGGGCTCGACGGTGACCGACGCCGGGTCGACGGGCACCTTGCCGTCGGCCCTGTCGTCGCCGAGGACGGAGTTCAGCGTGGTGGCGGCGGTCTTGACCTCGGTGCCGCGGTCGGTCTTGCCGACGACCTCGGTGACCTTGGCGAGCAGGCCGTTCGGGGCGCCCGGCGCCGGGGCGCTGGCGATGACGTCGCCGGCCGCGACGGGCTTGGCGGCCTCGGGGGACTTGCCCGGGGACGGCGTCCGGGTGGGCCCCTCGGGGGCCGTGGATATGACGGCCCGTCCGCTCTCCTTGTCGTAGGAGGCGACCTTCAGCGAGGACTTCTCGGTCTTGCCCTTCCCGTCGCCGCGGGACACGGCCGCCGGTGTGGGCGACCCCTGCGGCGCCGCGGCCACGTCGAGCTGCTGCGACGTGCCGTCGACCGACGGGGCGAGGGTGGCGGGAGCGGCCGGTTCGGCGGCGCGGGTGTGGGGGGTGGAGGAGCAGCCGGTGGCGGCGAGCGCGAGGGCGGTCAGGCCGGGCAGGAGGAGGCGGCGGGCGAGCAGGCGCACGTGGTTGACCTTCAGGCGGGTGAGGGGGGTGGGGGATTACCGAGCGGTAACCGGAACCCGATCATGCCATGTGCACGCTACGACCGTCATGTCCGGATCCCGCCAACTCCTCAGCCGTGCTTGGTCGTTGAATCTTCACCCGCCTCCGCGTCCCGGCCCGCCCGCCCCCTCGCGCGGCCTAGCGCAGCGTCCCCGCCTTCGTCCCGTCCGTGAGCTTGCCCGACAGGTCCACCTGCGCACCGGCCGGCGCCTTGACTGCGAGCCGGTTGCCGTTCGCCGCCCCGCTCACCCCGCCGCCCGACACCGACAGCGAGGCGAACTGCGCACTGCCCGCCGCCAGCACGTACCACTGGCCCGCCCGCGACTTCCACAGCACGCCGGCCAGCACCCGCGGCTCCCGCGGCCCGCACGCCGCGGACCCCTCGGCCTTGGCCGCCTGCGCCGCCAACGCCCCGCCCGGGGCCAGGAACTGCGCCTGCACCCGGTCCGCCGCGCCCTGCCAGGTCTCGGCCCGCGTGCAGAGCCACGTCGCCGTACCGTCGCCCTCCGGCAGCGGCTGCTTCGCGTACGTCCAGGCGTTGACCGTACGGACCCCGTGCGAACGGACCGAGGGCAGCAGGCAGGCGATCTTCGACCAGTCGCCCAGTTCCGCGGCCTCCGTCACGTCGCGCTCGGCGCCCGGAGCCCCCGACGTCAGCCGGGCCGGGGTCAGTTCACCGAGGTCGGTGATGAGCCGGGTGGCGCCGTCGCCGGTCAGGGCCAGGGCGTTCCAGCTCGTACAGCTGCCCGCCGGCGCCGGGCTCGCGACCGGCGGGGTCACCCCGTCCCGGCCCGGCTTCAGCGCCGCCGCCGGGGCACCCGGCTTGAGGAGGTCCCGCAGGGAGACGCCGGTGACCCAGGGCGCCGCGAGGTAGCGGACGTTGCCGTCGACCCGGCTGAGCACCAGCGCGGTCGCCGTGTCGGCCGAGGCGCCGTCGGTCCGGGCGAAGTCGAGGGCGGCGCCGGCGGTCCCGGTGCGCGGTTCGGCGTAGCGGACCACCCGCAGGCCGTCGTGGAACAGGACCACGACGGCCTGGTCGACGACGCCCGCGAACAGCAGCTGCGCCGGTCCCATCGGCGGCCCGGCGGGGGTCCCCGGAGTGGCCGAGACGACCACGGAGGAGCCGGGCCGGGCCCAGACGGCCAACGCCCGGCGCAGCAGCGCGACGTCGTCGGCGCGGTCCCCGCGGGCGGGCCAGGTGGAGAAGTCCGTACGGGAGGACGTGTGCCAGAGCGTCGGCGCGACCCGGACCAGCTTCCCGGGATCCAGGGCCTGCTCGGCCGCGGCGTTGCGCGCATAGAGCGGAGCCGCGGCCCCGTCCGAGCCCCAGCCCCCGCCGGGCAGCGCCAGCAGCGCCCCGCACACGGCGAGGGCGGCCGCCGCGGCCAGCGCGGCCCGGCCGAGCCGGCGCCGCCGCAGCAGGTCGGTGGGCCGGGCCTGGAGCACGCACGGGTCGAACTCGGGGGAGGCGAACAGGGCGTCGTTCGCCGGATCCCCGGACTCCGCGACGGCGGCGGCCGGATCCGGGACCCCGGCGTCGTCGAGCACCCGGAGCACCTCCGGCTCGGGCAGCCGCTCCAGGGCCCGCAGCACGCAGGCGGCCCGGCCGGGCCCGTCGAGGGTGGCCAGCCACTGGTCGAGGGCGAGCTCCTCGGCCCCGCCCGAACGGGGGAACAGCCGCAGCCCCCACACCTGGGGGAGCAGCGGCGGCAGCTGCGCGCGCCGGGGGAGCGCCCGGAAGGTCAGCGGGATCCCCGCCTCCAGGGCGGCGCGCAGCACGCGCAGCCGGACGTAGGAGTAACCGGAGTCGTCCGCGCCGGCCCGCTGGCCGGGGACCCCTCCCTGCACGGCCGCCGCGGCCGCCGCCGCGTCCCGCCGGCCGCGCGGCAGCGCCCGCTGGACCAGCGAGTGGGCGGTGAGCACCCGCCGGTTGCGGCCGAGGGCGGGCGGCAGCACCAGATAGGCGAGCCGCACCAGCCGCGGGTAGTGCTCGACGATCGCGGCTTCGGCCTGCTCGACGTCCGGCGGCACGGCAGACACGGGAGGCAGGGGGCGGGTGGCGGTATCCGGCGCAGTCACGTTCAGCAGAACGAGCGAATCGTCGGATGGTCACCCGTCCGCAGGGGTCCCCTTCGAGTGCAATGTCCCGGGGTGCGGGGTCAGGCCACCAGGCGGGCGCGCAGCGCGTCGACCGTCTCGTCGGGGACGCCGAGCCCCTCGCGCACGTACTTCTCCATGGAGCCGTAGCGCGTCTCCACCTCGTCCAGCGCCGCCTCCAGGTAGGAGGGGAAGACGCCGATCAGCGCGAGCGCGATGTCCGGGTCCCCGCCGGCGGCGGTGAAACCCTCGATCATCGGGGCGAAGGCCTGCTTCACCGCCGGGTTGACGGAGAGGTATTCGGCCATCAGGGTCTCCTGGTCCGCGCCGAGCAGCGCCAGGATCACCGTCGCGCCCCAGCCGGTCCGGTCCTTGCCGGCCGTGCAGTGGAAGAGCAGCGGGCCCGCCGTGGGGTCGGCGGCCTCGGTGAGCAGCATCCGGTACGCGGCCTGCGCGGAGACGGAGTTCACGAAGGACCGGTACGTGTCGGCGAACAGCGCCTGGGCCTTGCCCCCGCCCAGGTGCTCCTCCGCCACCGCGGGATCGGACAGCAGGTCCTTGAGCTGCGACGCGGCGGGCTTCTTGCCGGCCTCCCGCAGCTTGTCCGCGAGGACGTCGCCGACCAGCAGCCGGGCGCCGTCGGGTATGCGGTCGGGGTGGTCGGCGCGCTCGGCGTCGGTGCGGAAGTCGATCACGGTCCGCACGCCCAGGGCCGCCACGACCGGATCGGCGTCGAGGTCGAGCCGGTCGAGCTGGCCGGAGCGCAGCACCAGCCCGGGGCGGACGGTCCGGCCGCCGGCGAGCGGGGTACCGCCGAGGTCGCGGAGGTTGGCGACGGTGGTGGAGGGGGTGGCGGTCATCGTGGCGGCTCCAGCGGTACGGTCATGCGACGATTCAGGCAAGTTTCTGATGTTTCGCCCCGGAAAGACAATCGAGGGCCAGCGAGACCCCGATGCCGATCCCGAGCGCGGCCAGGTGGCCGGCGTCGGTGAAGGTGCGCCCGCGCTTCAGCACGGGCGCCGCGGCGAGCACGAGCAGGCCGGCCCGGGCGGCCGTACGGACCCTCCCGCGCGGCAGGGCCGAGGTCAGCGCACCAAGCACGGCGTTGAAGCCGTAACTCGTCCCCACGTCCAGGGAGCGCCGGGTCTGCGGATCGGTCGTCCTGCGCAGGGCGCCGTACACCAGGAGGGTCGCCGTGGCGTGCCCGAACAGGAACACCGCGGCCGTCCACCAGGCGCCGTACGCGTACTCGGCGTACCCGAGGACGGCGACGAGCAGCAGGGCGTAGGGCAGGGGCATGGGCTCCTCGACGACGACGGCGCTGCTCAGCAGCGTCTCCCAGCGCCCGGCGGCGAGGTTGTCGACGTTCGTCGAGCACGTGCGCAGCAGCCGATCCCGCTGCGCCGGCTCCGTCCGCTCCAGGGCGTACGCCCCGAGCTGGACCGCGCCGGCGTACACCGCTCCCAGTGGAATTGCGTTCACGTACTCATGATCGGATACGGCCCTCCGGTGGTCTCCGGCGGGCCCCGTGGGATCATGTCCCGGTCATGTCTGAGGAATCCGCGCCCCTGCGCGCCACGCGGGCCGCGATCTTCGCGGCGATGTGTGTCGCTCTGGGCGCTGCGGGGCATTCGTACATGTCCGGGACGGATGTCCCGCTGACGGGTCTTCTGAGCGCCTTCGCCGTGACCGGCGGGCTCGCCTGGCTCGCCGCCGGGCGGCGGCGCGGTCCCGTGGGGATCGCCGCGGCCGTGATCTGCGTCCAGGGGGTGCTGCACCTCCTCTTCTCGGGCAGCCGGGCCGCGGGGCACGTGGCGGGGCACGTCGCCGCCGCGCCCGCCGCGACCCAGGGGCACCACCACGTGCCGGCCGCCGGAGGCCCCGGTACGGCGCACGCGGCGCACATGGCGAGCACGGCGGACGCGGCGGGGACCGCCGACGTCTCCGGGATGGACGACCTGGCGAGCGCGGCCGACATGGCGAGCACGGCCGACCTGGCGAGCGTGGCCGACCTGGCCGGGACGGCCGCCCACGGCGGCGCCGGGATGATCGCCGCGCACCTGCTCGCCGGACTGCTCTGCGCCGCCTGGCTGGCGCGCGGCGAGGCCGCCGTCTTCCGGCTCGCCCGGGTCCTGGGGGCCGCCGCGCTGCACGCGGCCCGGCCGCTCTCCCGCGCACTCGCCCTGGTGCGGGCGCGGGTGGCCGCCGTACCGGCCCCGCCCGTCTTTCCCGCCCCCTACGAGCGGCCGCGCGGCCTGCGCGGGGCCGTACACGCCCATGCCGTGGTGCGCCGCGGGCCGCCCGGACCGGGTCCGTTCCCCCGCCTCACGGCCCCCGGCCGTCCTGCTCGCGCCTGACCCGGCGCTCCCTCGCTGCGAGGGACGGCGAGACCTGGGGCCGATGTCCCCATGCCTTCGCCCACACCGAGGAACCACCATGTCCCTTGACGAGGTCCAGGACGTCCGCACCCCGGACGCCGACCCATCCGACCCGCCCAAGAGCCGCGCCGGCGGCTGGGCCGCACTGCGGCCGCTGCTCCTGCGCATGCACTTCTACGCGGGCCTGCTGATCGCCCCGCTGCTCTTCCTCGCCGCCGCAACCGGCCTGCTCTACGCCGCCTCCTGGCAGGCCGAGAAGATCGTCTACGCCGACGAGCTGACCGTCGCCCGCGTCGGCGAGAGCGTCCTGCCGCTCAGCGCCCAGGTCGCGGCCGCCCGGGGCGCCGCCCCCGAGGGCTCGGTCGTGTCCGTGTGGCCGGCCCCCGACGCCGAGGCCACCACCCGGGTGATCATGGAGAGCGAGGGGCTCGCGGAGGGGCGAACCCTCACCGTGTTCGTCGATCCGTATACGGCCGAGGTGCGCGGGCAGGTCGAGACCGCCGGTGACGCACTGCCCCTGCGCGCCTGGCTGAGCGAGTTCCACTCCAGCCTCCGGCTCGGGGAGTTCGGCCGGAACTACAGCGAACTCGCCGCGAGCTGGATGTGGGTGGTCGCGCTGGGCGGTCTCGCCCTGTGGATCGGCCGTCGCCGCAAGCGCAGGGCGCGGCTCGTCCTCCCGGACCGGGCGGCCACCGGCCGCCGCCGCACCCTGTCCTGGCACGGGGCCGTCGGCCTGTGGACCGTCGCCGGACTCGTCGTCCTCTCCGCCACCGGCCTGACCTGGTCCCAGTACGCCGGCGAGAACATCGGGCGGCTCCAGGACGGCCTCGGCGGGGCCACGCCCGCCGTGTCCGCGAAGCTGACCGCCGGCGCGGACTCCGGCTCCGACGAGCACGCCGGGCACACCATGCCCGACGGCACGCCGATGGCCCCGCCGCCCGCGCCCACCGCCGACGTCGGCCTCGACCAGGCCGTCGCCGCCGCCCGGGAGGCCGGAGTCACCGAGGCGATCCGCGTGACCCTGCCCGCCAAGGGCAAGGGGTACGTCGTCAAGGAGCAGGACAAGCAGGTGCCGGTGCACTTGGACGCGGTCGCCGTCGACCCCGCCGACGGCCGGATCATCGACGAACTGCGCTTCGCCGACTACCCCCTGCTCGCCAAGATGACCCGGTTCGGCATCGACCTGCACATGGGTCAGACCTTCGGCCTCGCCAACCAGATCGCGCTGGCCGCGCTCGCCGTCGCCCTGATGTTCCTCGTCTTCTGGGGCTACCGCATGTGGTGGCTGCGCCGGCCGACGAAGGACCGCGCGTGGTCCGTGGGCCGGGCGCAGCCGCGCGGCGCCTGGCGGAAGCTGCCGGTGACCACGCTCCTGCCGCTGGTCGCGGTGACGGCCGTGGTCGGCTGGTTCATCCCGCTGCTCGGGATCAGCCTGGTCGCCTTCCTCGTGGTCGACGTCCTGCTGGGCTTCGTCGCGGGCCGCCGCGCCGAGGCGGCCGCCCCGGCCGCGTGAGCGCGTGAGCGCCTGACCGTGCGACGCGTGCGGGCCCGTACTCCACCCGGGAGTGCGGGCCCGCCGCGTACGGTCGCCCAGGCCGGTCAGGGTGCGTACTTGTAGCCCACCCGGCGCACCGTCTGGATCGCACCGCGGTGGGACGCGCCCAGCTTGCGGCGCAGGCGGGCGATGTGGACGTCCACGGTGCGGCCGTCGCCGACGTGGCCGTAGCCCCAGACCGTGGTGACCAGCTGGTCCCGGCTGTGCACCCGGTGCGGGTGCTGCACCAGGTGCGCCAGCAGCTCGAACTCCAGGTAGGTGAGGTCGAGTACCCGCCCGTCGACCTCCGCGGTGCGCTGCGCCGAGTCGATCCGGACCAGGGCGTCGCCCGCCCGCGCGGCCGCGGTCGGGGCCGGGGCGGGCGCGGGCGCGGCCGGCGCGGCCACGGTGTGCGGGGTGAAGCCGATGGTCGGCTGCTGGTCGGCCGGTACGAGCACCAGGTAGCCGATCATCGGCGGCTGGCCCGGCAGCGTCGGGAGGGTGTGCTGGGGCGCGGGCAGCCAGGTCGCCCCCGGCGGCAGCAGGTCCACGACCCGGGCCACCTCGTCCCGGTCCACGGAACGCAGCCGGTGGCGCGGAGGGGGCGGATAGGGCAGGGAAGCGGTCGCAGCGGAGGTGAGGGTGCGGGTGTTCGCCATGAGTGGTCAGCTCTTTCACGCGGAGTGGTCGGCAGGGAGACGTACGCACGTCATCGATGTCGCACCGCGCAGACCGAAGGCCTGAGGGAAGGTCAGAGGGAGATCCCCGAGGCTTTAGAGGGCCGGCGCGTTCTTCGCGCGGCAACACTCCCGGTCGTAATCGTGGTCCTGACGGGAGGGCCAGAACGGCTCGAGGTCGCTGCGACCTGACGAGGTGTGTGAGTGGCTGGCCATGGCCTCATTCAAGCAGATGTGAGGTCCCGCGGGCAGGCAGCGTCTCATATCATGGATCGGAATCTCATATTCCGCCGCAAACGCTCGTCAAAACAGGGCATTCGCCTCAACCTCTCGGTCGCCCACGCCGGTCCGGCCCGCGCCCCGTATCGCATCGTGGTCCCCCCCGCGGCCGGCCACGGCTTCGCGGTCGCCGCGGCCCGCGGGAACGGGCAACGCCCGCCGGCCCTGTGGGGGCGCGGCGGGCGTCGGGGCGGGTCCGGGCGGGTCCGGGGGACCCGGGGTCAGACCAGGCCGTCCTTCTCCAGGCCGGTGCAGCAGGTGTCCGTGATGAGGCGGGTCACCACGTACGGGTCCACGTTCGCGTTCGGGCGGCGGTCCTCGATGTAGCCCTTGCCGTCCTTCTCCACCTGCCACGGGATGCGGACCGAGGCGCCGCGGTCCGAGACGCCGTAGCTGAACTCGTTCCAGGGGGCGGTCTCGTGCAGGCCGGTCAGGCGCTCGTCGATGCCCGCGCCGTAGTTCTTCACGTGGTCGAGCGGCTTGCTGCCCTCGCCCAGGGCCTCGCACGCGGTGATGATCGCGCGGTAGTCCTCGCGCATCGCCTTCGTGGAGAAGTTGGTGTGCGCGCCCGCGCCGTTCCAGTCGCCCTTGACCGGCTTCGGGTTCAGCGTCGCGGAGACGTTGAAGTCCTCGGCGGTGCGGTAGAGCAGCCAGCGCGCGATCCACAGCTGGTCGGAGACCTCCAGCGGACCGACGGGGCCCACCTGGAACTCCCACTGGCCGGGCATGACCTCGGCGTTGATGCCGGAGATGCTCAGGCCCGCCGCGAGGCAGTGGTCCAGGTGCTTCTCGACGATCTCGCGGCCGAAGATCTCGTCCGAGCCCACGCCGCAGTAGTAGCCGCCCTGCGCCGCCGGGAAGCCGTTGACCGGGAAGCCGAGCGGGCGCGCGCCGTCGAAGAAGGTGTACTCCTGCTCGATGCCGAAGATCGGCTCCTGGGCGGCGAACTTCTCGGCGATCGGACGCAGCAGCGCGCGGGTGTTCGACTCGTGCGGGGTCATGTCGATGTTCAGGACCTCGCACAGCACGAGGACGTCGTCCCCGCCGCGGATCGGGTCCGGGCAGGAGAACACCGGGTTGAGCACGCGGTCGGAGGCGTGGCCCTCGGCCTGGTTGGTGCTCGATCCGTCGAAGCCCCAGATCGGCAGCGCGTCGCCGTCCGAGAGGATCTTCGTCTTGGAGCGAAGCTTCGCCGTCGGCTCGGTGCCGTCGATCCAGATGTACTCAGCCTTGTAGCTCACGGGCCCCATCCTCAGACTCTGCGGGTGCTGCTGGTCGCTGCTTCATCGCTGCGGTGATGACCGCAGCGTGCCCGCCCGCGATTTCCCTTCCGTTGCCCATGTGTGAACCCCGTGTTACCGAGGTTTACGCCGCAGGTCGGGTGGGCTGTGCGGGCCACGAGCGGGTCGGGGGTGGAACGCCCGTCCGAGTGGGGCAGACTGAGCGGGTGAGCATTTCGTCTGATTTGAACCTCATCGGAGAGCCCCGACCGCGGGTCGGACTGCTCGGCACCGGCCCCTGGGCGCACCGCACCCACGCGCCCGCCCTCGCCGCGCACGCCGGCTCCGACTTCGTCGGCGTGTGGGGCCGCCGGCCCGAGGCGGCGGCCGAGCTGGCGCGCGTCCACGACGTGAAGGTGTACGAAGACCCCGACCAGTTGTTCGCCGAGTGTGACGCCGTGGCCTTCGCCCTGCCGCCCGACGTCCAGGCCCCCCTCGCCGTGCGCGCGGCCGCCGCCGGCTGCCACCTGCTGCTCGACAAACCCGTCGCGACGACCGTCGAGGAGGCCGGGGCCGTCGCCGACGCGGCCGCCCGCCACGGCGTCGCCTCCGTCGTCTTCCTCACCCTGCGCTTCGCCGAGCCCACCGCCGGCTGGGTGGCGGAACAGGCCGCACGCTCCGGCTGGTTCACCGCGGCCGCCCACTGGCTCGGCGCCGTCTTCCCGCCCGACGGCACGCCCAGCGCGTACGCCGACTCGCCCTGGCGCAAGGCCAAGGGCGGGCTGTGGGACGTCGGCCCGCACGCGCTCTCCGTACTCATCCCGGTCCTCGGCGAGGTCACCGAGGTCAGCGCCACCCGGGGCCCCTCCGACGTGGTCCAGCTGGCGCTGCGGCACACCTCCGGCGCAGCCAGCACCGCCGTCCTCAGCCTGGGCGCGCCGCACGCGGCCGCCGGCGTGGGCCTGCAACTGCGCGGCGCCGAGGGCGTGTACGAGCTGCCCGGCTGGAGCGACGTACCGGGTGCCTACGGCCGCGCCCTGGACGCGCTCCTCACCGCCGCCCGCACGGGCGTGCCGGATCCGCGCGGCGCGGAGTTCGGGGCCCGGCTGACGGAGATCCTCGCGCAGGCGCAGGCGCAGCTCCCGGGGTGACGCGGGGGCCGCGTGCTGGACGACCGCCCTACTTGATGACGGCGTTCGCCACGATGATGGCCAGGCCGATGGTGGCGTCGGCCAGGCCGATCAGCAGGGCCGAGGTCATCCGGTAGCCCACGCGGAGCGCCACGACCGAACCCCACCCGAACAGCAGCGCGGTGTTCAGGCCGAGCCCGACGGCGGTCACCGCGTAGGCGTCCCAGTCGAAGACCCCGGCGGCGACCAGCAGGAGGACGGTGGGCAGGGCGGCCACGATCAGCGGCCATTCGTTCCACAGTGCCAGGCTCAGCATCCGCCATCGATAACGGGCGGAGTCCCGCAGGTGGGAGGCCATGTGGTGCGCATAGCCGTGTGCCAGCCCGGCGGTCGCGGCCGTCACGAGCACCCAGCTGGCGTCGTAGTACGGGGTGAACTCCTCGCCTTTCTGGTGCAGCGCGGCCAACAGCGCACTGGCCAGAACGGTCCCGTACACGCCTCCGAACATCCAGTCGGCCCCCCGCCGCCCGGGCCGTGAGCCCGACCCGGCGGGGAGGGTCGGCTGGGCCGCTCGTCCGTGTGGCTGCTGCTCCTCGTTCACAACGGGTCCTTTGATCCGATACGTCCTCTTTCCTGCTCTGGCCACCCTAGGGGGTAGGAGGTGGGGGTGAGATGAAGAGGGGCGGCGGGGGCGGGGGCCGCTTCGGCCGTGGCCCGCCGCTCGCAGGGCTTCAGCGGGTCGACGTCGACCTGCGGTCCAGTCGGGTCGCATGCCGGGTGGTGCCGCGCAGGCCGACGAGGAACGCGGCGATGGAATCCGGTGCGGCCGGGGCCTCGGTCCGAAGGATCCGGTAGCCGTCGACTTCGACACCGTGGACGGGGCGCTGCTGCGGCCCGTCCTGGGACTGTTCCACCCTGCTGGCTTTCCGCCGATGCGCCAGGGAGTCGGCACCTGCGGCAATGACTTCGGCGAGCCGGTTGGCGAAGGCCGCGTTGCACCCTCCGAGACGGACGAAGCCGTGACCGGCCACCGGCCCGTCGTTGCTCAGGGAGGGAAGTGTCAGGTCCGCGAGCGCGAGCGCCGCCCGGAGGTTGGTGACGGCGTCTTCACCGGCCTGGTAGGCGGTGTCCTGGCGCCGCTTGTACTGGACTCGCTCGGGGTAGCTCATTTCGTACATGTCGCTGATCTCTCGTGATAGGCGTGGAGATGTGGGGACGCGGCGCCGGAGCGCGCCGTGCAGGTGCTTCGGCGGGATGTGGGTCCTTGCCGGGCGCGACCCTCGCCATGGGACGTGGCTCAGCTGCGCGGCAGCCGCCGGCGCGCGAGGGGACAAGGGTGGGTAGACCGTCGGACTGAGTCTGCGTACGGCCCGTGACCATTGGTTTCGATCTTCGTTGCAAAGGCGCAGGTGAAAACTCCGACGTGTGGAAAGGACCGGGTTGACCAGGGAGTTAGCGGCTACTACCGCCCTCGCCCTCCGCGGTCCCCGCTCGGGGGACGCTCGGTTCGCCACCGTCGACAACCGGAACCCCTCGCCCACGTCACGGGCCGTCGCTCCGGCCTGCGCGCAGGCACGACCGTCAGGCGCCGTACCCGAATCCGCGGGTGGGGGACGCGGGGCGGACCGCCCTGCTGTCCGCCGCGGGGTAGCCGGGAGGGACGCTGCCCGCCCCGCGCCCGGCCGCGGCCGTCTGCCTGAGCGGAACGGACAGCGAGGCCGTCGGATTGCGGTGCCGCGCAGCGGCTTGACGAGGCGGTCGGGTGAGTGTGATCTGGCGGACCAGCTGTTGGAAGCAGGCCAGCGCCGCGACTGCGGGCAGCGCGGATGCCGCCCCGGCGGCGATCGTTCTGGGCGCCTGGGCCACGCACAGGAGCGTGGCCAGGGTGGAGAACAACAAGACGATGGACCAGGAGTGGAGCGCGCGGCGCTGGTGCAAGGCCGATCTGAGGATGGACAGGGAGGCGACCATCCAGGGGCCGTAGATGAGCAGGGGCCACCAGCTGACGACTTCGCGGGCCGTCTGGGGTCCGGCGCTGTGGCGCAGGGTGTCCCAGATGGCCAACCCGCTGAGGATGCTCACGACAGCGGCGATGGCCCCCACCAGCACGGCGGTGAACAGGCTGCCCGTTTGCAGCAGGGTCACCACGGGCGTTTTCGGCAGGTGCCGGCGGTGCCCCCTGGAGGGTCGTGCGGGTGGCCGCCCGGCAGGGGGGTGTTGCAGTCCTGCGACGAAGCCGATGGCGTTGGCCGTGTCCCCGGTGAGCGGCTCCCGCTGCCCGGATGTGGCGCTCTCCTGCAGGAGGTCGGCTAGTTCCTCCACCGGATCCCACGAGCGAAGCGCCTCATCGGGCCCGCCGAACGGTTGAGCGGTGGGGTCCGGCAGACCCCAGGACGTCGAGGTCTCCGGCTGGGGGTGGAGACCGTGGAGGTTCGGGTACCCGTACGGCTCATACACGGGAACTGCCGCCCGCGCACTCGCCCACGGCCGTAGGAGACGCCGCCGTGTGCCCCCACCGCCTGCCGAAGTCGACCTGGATCGTGCTCATCGTATGGAGGAAGTCCTCGAAGATCGTGGACGAGTAGCTCAGATCGATCTCCAGACTCTCGTGTTCCAGCGTCGCGTTCCGGGTCACACCGCAGTCGCCTGAGCCCGGAATGAAAGTCCACTTCCCGATCCGGATCGCCCCGGAGTGAGTGCCGGCTCCCTGTCCGTCCCCCTCTGCAGTACTGCGGAAGAAGAGGGGGAGCTTTGCTGTTGTCATATTCCATAAACGCTGTCGATGTTGGTCAGGGTATGCGCCATCCGGGTGATGGTGGCCGATGAGTAAGTGTTGGGCCTGTCTTATCGGTTCGACAAACAGACCAGGCGCCCATCGAGCGCGCCCTTTTCGACGCCCGGCTCCGGCGCGACGGACCCGTCATCACTGACGCGTCGTCCGCCCGTCCGTCGGAGCGGCTGATCTCCCGTGCCGCGCCGGTATGCGTCCGCGCATGCCGCCGGCTCTCGCCGCCGCAGGGCGGCCGCACAGGTCTGCCCCCTCGACGTCGAGCCCCGTCATCGGCTCCGTCGACTTCGTCCGGCGGCAGCCGGCTGATCATCGGTAAATGAATCGATATGCCGAGGCCGGCGGATCGCCGCGGATGACTGCAATCGGAGGACAGGGCGCAACCTGGCATATGCCGCCACGTTATGCCGGGGGATCGCCGAGGCTCCGGCCTGGACGTCTTTGAACTTCAGCCTTCGAAAGGACCAGTCGTGGGACGCATCCTCCTGTGGATCGTGCTGATCTCCACCCCCCTGGGCACAGTTTTCACTGCCTGGTGGTCCTCAGGGGTGGGCGGTCTCTGGGGCGTCGACGCCCTTGAGTTGAGGCGCCGACAGCGCTTCATGTGGGTCCTGTCCCTCCATGTGGACGCCATGCGGCTGTCTCGCGGGGAAGCCGTGGTGCCGGCGGGGCGGGAGGAGGAGCCGCTCGGCGTCTTCGCCGCCGACTCCTTCCTGAGCCATGTCGGCCACCCGTCACACGATATGTTCCGGCCGGATGATCCCTTTCCGGCGGCCGGCTCCACCCGCTGAACGGCAGCTGCGACGGCGGTATGAACGATCAAGAGCGCGCGACGGAAAGGTGGCTGATATCGCCGAAACGCCCTGGCAATTCGCGCATCGATAGGCGGGTGAAAAAACCCCGGCAATTCGTACATCGACAGGCGGGTGAAAACCCCGGCAATCCGTACATCGCTGCTTTCTCGCTACCGCATCGGTTTTGTTGAAAAAGCGACGGCTGGTCGTATTCCTGCTCGATGCGCTCCGCGCCGACGTCAAGGGAAAGTTGGGACGTGCTCACACTGAGAGAATTATTATCGGCTTATCGCTGGGGTGCTCGCACCCGCTCCACGAGAAGGGTCGCGTGAGGATGCGCCCCTGCGGTGACCCAGGGGTTCCGGGCCCGTGGGCGGCGGCGAGACGGCTGGCGTCCACGGTCCGGGCGATGTCGATGCGGACGATCCGCCGCCTGGCTGAAGCAGGTACGGCCGGCGAAACCACCCGGCCCCGCACGGGGGTGGACGCGATGCCTGCGCTTCGGGACGAATACAGGGCGGGCTTCTCCCTGTCCCCACCTCCCCCGGCGGGCGCGGCAGTCGACCTCCACGCATGCCCATGGTGCCGATCCCTCGGAAGTCCCGAGGCTCCCGGCGGGTCCGGGACCGCTGAGGACCGCCGGCCGTGACGGACCCGTCCCCCATCATGCCCCGCCTCTCGGCCGTGTACGCCGGTTCGGGCCGGCGCCTGAGCCGACGCACGAGGTGCAGGTCGAAGCCGGACGCGGGGTCCGCGCCCGGGTTCGTCACGCGCCGGGCTCCGGGGTGAACACGGCGTGCGCGGCCGTCAGGAAGCGTCGTACGGCCTCCCGTTCGGCGGGGTCGAAGCCGTCGAGCACCTGGAGCACCCCGTCGATCAGCGGGCCGAAGAACTCCCGGCCCAGACGGATCGCCGCCGGCTCCACGCGCAGCAGGATCCGCCGCCGGTCGCGCTCGTCGCGGATCCGCGCCACGTGGCCGAGCCGCTCCAGCCGGTCGATCACGGCGGTGGTGCCTGCCGAGTTGAGGCCGAGCCGGGCACCGAGCAGACCGGCCGTGGCCGGCTCGTCCGCGCGCGCCGCGTCGAGCAGGCAGATCAGGGCCCGGACGTCGGTGGCGTGCATGCCGTTGCGGGCGGCGAACTCCGCCTGGCGCAGGCCGAACTCGACCGTCACCGCCCGCAGGAGGTGCACCAGCCGCAGGTTGTCGGGTTCCCGGTTGTCGTCCACATCGCCTCCGCCTAGGATCTCTCGCTGAGCGAGATTATCGCCCAGCGAGACATTGGAGCCCCGCCATGTCACCCGCCACGTTCCGGACGTCCTCCTTCCGCGCCGCCTACGACGAGGCGCTCGGCCAGTGGCCCGGGCCCGTCGAGGCCGCCGACCTGCCCACCCCGTACGGGATCACCCGCGTCAACAGCTGCGGGCCGGCCGACGCCCCGCCGCTGGTGCTGCTGCCCGGCGGCGGGGCCACCTCCACCGTGTGGGGCGCCGTCGCCGCCGCCGGGGCCGCCCGTACGCACCGGATGCACGCCGTGGACCTGGTGGGGGACCCCGGGCTCAGCGTCCCGGCGCCCGGGCGGGCGATCCGATCCGTGGCGGACCTGGTCGGCTGGCTCGACGCGGTCCTCGACGGGCTCGGCGCGCACGGGCCGGTGACGCTCGGCGGCCATTCGTACGGGGCCTGGATCGCCGCCCACTACGCCGCCGGGCGCGCGGCCCGGCTCGGCCGCCTCGTACTGATCGACCCGACCCGGGTCTTCGCCGGGCTCCGCCCCGGGTACGTGCTGCGCGCGCTGCCCGTGCTGGTGCGGCCCACCCCCGAGCGCATCCGCTCCTTCCTCGCCTGGGAGACCCGCGGGGCCGCCCTCGACCCGGCCTGGCTGCGGGTGCAGGACGAGAGCGCCCGCTTCCCCGCGGTCCGCCCCGTCACCGGGCCGCGCCCGGACCTGGCCGCGCTCGCGGCGGCGCCGGGCGGGCGGGTCGACGTGCTGTTCGCGGAGCGCGCCCGCTGCCACGACGCCGGCGGCGCGGCACGGGCCGCACGGGAGGCGCTGCCGGGGGCGTGCGTCGAGGTGCTGCCGGGGGTTGCGCACCACGCGCTGCCGCTGACGGCGGCCGGGGAGCTAGCCCGCCGCCTGTGACGGTCCGCCTCCGCCCGCGCCTCAAACGCCGGCGGGGCTGGATTGGTGCGGCGCAGCTGGAGGGTGCGGCTTACAGATCGGGGCTCCGCCCCGGGCCCCGCTCCTCAAACGCCGGAGGGGCTGATTTGGCGCGGCGAAGCTGAATATGGGGGTCCGGCTGGGTGGTGTGTCGGCGCTGGGGAGCAGGCGGGTCGGTTGGGGTGGGGGTGGGTGTGTGTCGGGGTGATCCCCGCAGGGTGCCGAACGCACTGCCGCCG
>NZ_JBIAJH010000030.1:0-87763 GCF_042871845.1 Streptomyces sp. NPDC005533
CCCCCCCCCCCCCCCCCCCCCCCCCCCCCCCCCCCCCCCCCCCCCCCCCCCCCCCCCCCCCCCCCCCCCCCCCCCCCCCCCCCCCCCCCCCCCCGGCCCCCCCGCCGACCCCGCCCGAGCGGCGCAGCCAACCGGCGCCCGCCCCCACCACAACCGACCCCCACCCCGACCCCGCCCAAGCGGCGCAGCCAACCACAACCGACCCCCGCCCCCCCCGACCCCGCAAGCGCGGCGCAGCCGACCGGTACGGCCCAGCGGTCCCAGCGACTACGCCTCGGGCGTCCTCGCGTCGTACGGCGCGAAGTTCCGCCACCGCAGGGCCAGCAGCCCCAGTACGAGCACGCACGCCAGACCCCCGCCCGTCACGGCGAGGGCCGGGGAGGTGAGGTCGGCGGTGCTGCCGGCGATGAAGTCACCGAGCCGGGGCCCGCCCGCGACGACCACGATGAAGACGCCCTGGAGCCGGCCCCGCATCTCGTCGGGCGTGGCGGCCTGGAGCATCGTGCTGCGGAACACCATCGAGACGGTGTCCGCGGCCCCGGCGAGGGCCAGGAAGAACAGCCCGAGCCACAGGTTCCGGGTGAGTCCGAACGCGGCGATGGCCAGTCCCCAGCCGGCGACGGAGAGCAGGATCGCCAGCCCGTGCCGCCGGATGCGGCCCTGCCAGCCGGAGAACAGCCCGCCCAGCAGCGCCCCGGCGGCGATCGCGGCCACCATCAGGCCGACGGTCTTCGCGTCGCCGCCGTACCAGAGCACGGCGGCGGCCGGGAACAGCGCCTTCGGCTGCGCCAGCACCATGGCGGACATGTCGGTGAAGAAGGTCATCCGGATGTTGGGCCGGGTCCCGAGGAAGCGCAGTCCGTCGACCACGGAGGCCCGGCCCCGGGCCTCCTCGGCGCGGTCGGGCCTCATCGACGGCAGCCGCCACATCGCGTAGAGCGCGGCCGTGAAGGTCACGGCGTCGATCAGGTACGCCGTCTCGTAGCCGCCGACGGCGACGATCAGCCCGCCCAGTGCGGGGCCGACCATCGTGCCGAAGGTCATGGTCACGGAGTTCAGGGCGTTGGCGGCGGGCAGCTGCTCGGCCGGCAGCAGCCTCGGGATCATCGCGGACCTCGCCGGTCCGGTGAGCGCCCCGCACACCGCCTGGAGGGCGACGACCCCGTACAGGAACCAGACCCGGTGGTAGTCGAGCAGCGCGGCCCCGGCGAGGGCGACCGACAGGGCGGCGGCGCCGAGGGAGCTGTAGAGGCCGAGCTTGCGCCGGTCCACGGTGTCGGCGATGGCGCCGCCGTAGAGCCCGAAGACGACGAGGGGGACGAGCGAGAAGAGCCCGACGAGCCCGACGGAGAAGCTGGACCGGGTGATGTCGTAGACCTGGAGCGAGATCGCGAGGGCCGTCATGGCCTGGCCGACCCAGGAGATCGTGCCGCCGACCCACAGCCGGCGGTAGTCCGCGGACGTGCGCAGCGGGGTGAGGTCGGCGAATATTCGCCGCCGGGGGCGGGTGGGAGCGGTCGTCGGAGGCACAGGGGATCCTAACCGCCGGCCCTTCGGCGTCCCGAGCGGTTATTGCGTGGCTTCACACACGGGCAACAGTCGCCCCATGCGGCCCGGCGGTCCCGCCGCGGATGGCGTCTTGCCGGTAACTCGCCACTATCACCGGACATTTGACTGAATCGGCGTGCGCTCCTCACCTCGTGTTCAGCTCATGATGAAAAGACTCGTATGTCCAGGGAGGCGTAGTGATCGAACCTGGCAACAGCACCACGAGCACGGGCACGACGCAGAAAACGGTGCGCCCCGCCGTCCCCCTCACCGTCGGCGTCGAGGAGGAGTTCCTGCTCGTCGACGCCCGCACGTTCCGGGTGGTCCCCGCCGCCCCGCTGGTCCTCGCGACGGCCGGCGGGCTGCCGGGCGAGCTGCACCCCGAGGGCACCCGCTACCAGGTGGAGATCTCCACCCCGATAGCCCATTCCGCGGCCGCGCTGCGCACCGAACTGGCCGCCCTGCGGCGCACCCTCGGCCGGGCGGCCCGCGCCCACGGCTGCCGGCTGCTGGCCGCGCCCTCGCCGGTGGTCGCCGTGGAGGGGCCGCTGCACCTGACCGACGACGAGCCGCGCCAGCGCGAGCAGCACCGCCGCTTCGGCGCGCTCACCGACACCCTGGTCAGCTGCGGCCGGCACATCCACATCGGCACGCTCGACGTGGACACCGCCGTGGCGGTGTCCAACCGGATCAGACCGTGGTTGCCCACGCTGATCGCCCTGGCGGCCAATTCGCCGTTCTGGGGCGGCCGTGACACGGGGCATGCCAGCTGGCGGGCGATGGCCTGGTCCGGCTGGCCCTCGGCGGGGCTGCCGCCGCACTTCACGTCGACCGCCCACTTCCGGCGTTCGGTGCAGACGCTGCTCGGCTCCGGGGCGGCCCTGGACATCAAGATGGTCTATTGGGACCTCCGCCCGTCGGGGCACTGGCCGACGCTGGAGATCCGGGCGCCCGACATGTCCCCGAACATCGACTCGGCGATCCTCCAGGCCGAACTGGCCCGTGCGCTGGTCTCCACGGCCCTGCGCGAGATCGAGGAGCGGCGTCCGGAGCCGGCCGTACGGGACGACGTACTGCGCCTCGCCCGCTGGCGGGCGGCGCACGACGGACTGGAGGGCTTCGGGCTCGACCCGTACACGGGCACGGAACTCCCCGCGGCCGACCTCGCGGAGGCCCTGCTGGACCTGGTCGCACCGGACCTGGCCGCCGCCGGCGACCTCGACCACGCGGCCAAGGCCCTGGCGGGCCTGCTGCGCGACGGCTCGGGCGCCCACCGCCAACGCGCGGCCTTCGCCCGCCGCCAGGACCTGACGGACGTACTGCGCCACCTCGCGGACGAGACGGAGGACTTCTAGCCGGTACCACAAGCCCCGGAGTGGCCCGAGCCGCGGGTGCGGTCCGCTTCCGCGGCTGCGGCGCGCAGGAGGACGGGCCGGGCCCGCCGGCCCGGGCGCGGCGCCCGCCACGGCGCAGCCGCTGTCCGGTCGACAGTGCGGCGGGTCGGTCCTGCGCGCCCTCGGGCGACTGGGAGCATGCGTCCATGTCATCCCGGGCAGGCACCACCGAGAGTTCGGCGAAGGCGGGCACCGTCCTGTTGACGCTCGCGTCCGGTCAGTTCCTGATGGCGCTCGACAGCTCCGTCATGAACGTCTCCATCGCCACCGTCGCCGAGGACGTGGGCACGACGGTGACGGGGATCCAGGGCGCGATCACCGCCTACACCCTCGTGATGGCGATGTTCATGATCCCCGGTGGGAAGGTCGGGGCGCTGATCGGCCGCAGACGCGCGTTCATGATCGGCTGCTGCATCTACGGGGCCGGCTCCCTCACCACGGCGCTCGCGCCGAACCTCCCCGTGCTGCTGCTGGGCTGGGCGTTCCTGGAGGGAGTCGGCGCCTCGCTCATCCTGCCCGCGATCGTCGCACTCGTCGCCGGCAACTTCGCCGTCGAACGCCGCCCCGCCGCCTACGGGCTGGTCGTGGCGGCAGGGGCGATCGCGATCGCGGTGGGGCCCCTCGTCGGCGGCATCGCGACGACGTACTTCTCCTGGCGGTGGGTCTTCGCCGCGGAGGTTCTGGTGGTGCTCGCCATCCTCGTGCTCGCGCGCCGCGTCGCGGACGCCCCGCCCGGTGAACGTCGGGGCATCGACTTCGTCGGCGCCGTCCTCTCCGCGCTCGGGCTCGGGATCTTCGTCTTCGGCGTGCTCCGCTCGGACGAATGGGGCTGGTTCCAGCCGAAGCCCGACGCGCCCGCGTGGATCGGCGTGTCCCTGACGACGTGGCTGATGCTGCTGGGCCTGGCCCTGCTCTGGCTCTTCCTCCGCTGGGAGGCCCGGGTCGTGGAGCGGGGCGGGGATCCCCTCGTCGATCCCGGGATGCTGCAGAACAGGCAGCTCACCGGCGGCCTGACGATGTTCTTCTTCCAGTACCTCGTGCAGATGGGCGTGTTCTTCCTCGTCCCGCTCTACCTGTCCGTCGCCCTGGGCCTGTCGGCGCTGGAAACCGGGGCCCGCCTCCTGCCGCTCTCGGTGAGCCTGCTGGCGGCCGCGGTCCTGATCCCACGCCTGCTCCCGGACGTCTCGCCGCGGCGCGTGGTGCGGCTCGGGATCCTCGCACTGCTCGCGGGCGCGGTGGTGCTGATGGCCGCGCTCGACCTGGACGCCGGGGCGGAAGTCGTCACGGTCCCCCTGCTGCTGATCGGGCTCGGCATGGGGGCGCTGGCGTCCCAGCTGGGGTCGGTCACCGTGTCCGCGGTGCCGCAGGAGCAGAGCGCTGAAGTCGGCGGCGTGCAGAACGCCGTCACGAACCTCGGCGCCTCGATCGGCACGGCACTCGCCGGATCGATCATGATCGCCGCGCTCACCACCTCCTTCCTGAGCACCATCGCGGCGAATCCGGCGGTCCCGGACAGCGTCACGAACCAGGCGTCCGTCCAGCTCATGAGCGGCGCACCGTTCCTGTCCGACGCCCAGTTGGAGACCGCCCTCGACGCAGCCGGCACGAGCCCGGAGGTGTCCCGGGCGGCACTGGACGCGAACGCCGACGCCAGGCTCGACGGTCTGCGCGCGGCGCTCGCCATCCTGGCCTTCGCCGCGCTCATCGCCCTGTTCTTCACCCACCGGATCCCGTCGGCCCAGCCGCGCTCGCCGGAGCCGTAGCCGGTGCCCGCGCGCGCCGGTTCCCGCACCGGCCGTTCCTGAAAACGCCGAAGCCGCAGGTGCGATCGTTTCTGCACCTGCGGCTCGCAGTGGGGCGGGTGGGACTCGAACCCACGGCCGACGGATTATGAGTCCGCTGCTCTAACCGGCTGAGCTACCGCCCCTTCACGGCGTGGCGCGTACACGTGTGCGCGCCGTCTGCCGCAGCATAGCCGCTCATACGATCTCCTGCCTCGGATGCCTCGCATGATCGGCTTCGCCTGTTCAGAGAGACCGCGCTGAGGGCTGCCCGGTTCCCCGGACGGGGTGACAAAGAAAAGAAGAGGACCCCGTGGGGCCCTCTTCTTCTTCCTTGCTCCCCCGGCTGGACTCGAACCAGCAACCCTCCGGTTAACAGCCGAATGCTCTGCCAATTGAGCTACAGGGGACCGCGCTCCCCCGACTGGACTCGAACCAGTAACCTGCCGGTTAACAGCCGGCTGCTCTGCCAATTGAGCTACAGGGGATTGCTGCGGTGCATCGAACAGCCCACCTCCGGCCTTGCCGGGGGGCGAGTGCCCGTTGCGAGTCATAGATTAGCGCAAGCAGGGGGGTGCTCCGCCAATCGGTATCGGCAGCAGGCCGGGCACCACACGACGAAGGGTGACAGGCATGCGGTACAAGGTCACGTTCGTGGTCGGACTGGCCCTCGGGTACGTGCTCGGGACCCGGGCCGGGCGCGAGCGCTACGAGCAGCTGAAGAAGTCCGCACGCGAGGTCGCGCAGAACCCGGCGGTGCGCAACGCCGCCGAGACCGCGGGCCACACCGGGCGCGAGTACGCCGGCAAGGCCTTCGCCGCGGTGAGCGAGAAGGTCGGCGACGCCGTGCCCGCCTCGCTGGCCGGGCGGGTACGGGGACTGCGCGACCGGTCCGGCGGCGGCGAGGACGACTGGGGCACGAGCAACACCTGAGGCGTCAGGCGTCCGCCGGGTGGGGTTCCCGGGACCGGTGAGGTTCCGGGGGCTCCGCAGCGGTCGAGACCGGCCCCGCGTGCGGCAGAATCCTCCACATGGGGATAGTCGCCGGGCTGGACAGCTCTTCCGCCTTCACACGCATCGTCGTCTGTGACACCGAGACCGGCGCCGTGCTGCGCCAGGGGTACGCGCCCCATCCGCAGCCCACGGGCGAACCCGACGGCGCCAGCCCCCACGAGACCGATCCACAGGCCTGGCTGCTCTCCCTCGGCGAGGCCGCCGGCGGCGGGCTCCTCGAAGGAGTCCAGGCGATAGGGGTCTCCGCGCAGCAGCACGGCCTGCTGCCGCTGGACCCGCAGGGCGGGCTGGTCCGCCCCGCCCTCGTCGGCAACGACAAGCGCCCCCAGGTCGCCGCCGTCGACCTCACCGAGGCACTCGGCGGCCGGCAGGCCTGGACCGAGGCCGTGGGCTCGGTCCCGCACGCCGCGCAGCCGGTCGCGAAGCTCGCCTGGCTGGCCCGCAACGAACCCGACGCGGCCCGCAGGGTGGCCGTGCTGATGTCCCCGCACGACTGGCTGGTCTGGCAGCTGCTGGGCCGGCCGGCCCGGCGGACCACCGACCGGGGCGGCGCCTCCGGCACCGGGTACTGGTCGGCGGCTTCCGGAGCCTGGCGGCCCGACCTGGTGGAGCTGGCGCTCGGGCACCGGGCGCTGCTGCCCGAGGTGCTCGGCCCGGCCGACACCGCCGGGACCACGCCCGAGGGGCTCCTCATATCCGCCGGCACCGGCGAGACGATGGCCGCCGCGCTCGGGCTGGGGCTGGGCCCCGGCGACGCGGTGGTCTCGCTCGGCGCCTCCGGTTCGGTGATGGCGGTGCACCACGAGGCGCTGTCGGAGCCGGGCGGACTGATCACCTCGCTGGCCGACGCCACCGGCATGCACCTGCCCGTGGTGAACACCTCCAATGCGGTACGGGCCCTGCGCGGCACCGCCGAGCTGCTGGGCACCGATCTGGAGGGGCTGTCCGAGCTCGCGCTGAAGTCGACGCCGGGCGCGCACGGCCTCGTACTCCTGCCGTACCTGGAGGGTGAGCGGACGCCGAACCTGCCGCACGCCGCCGGGACCCTGTCCGGGCTGCGCCGGGACTCGATGAAGCCGGAGCACCTGGCCCGGGCCGCGTTCGAGGGCATGCTCTGCGGGCTGGTGGACGCGCTCGACGTGCTGCGCTCGCGCGGCGTCGAGATCCGCCGGGTCTTCCTGCTGGGCGCGGCGGCCGAGCTGCCCGCCGTACAGGCCGCGGCTCCGGGGCTGTTCGGGACGCAGGTCGTGGTACCGGCGCCGGCGGACTACGCGGCGCTGGGCGCGGCGCGGCAGGCGGCCTGGGCGCTCGGCGTGGCGCAGGGCACGCTGTCGCCGCACACCCCGCCGCTCTGGCCGGCCCCCGCGGCGCAGGTCTTCGAGCCGGGCGAGGAGTTCCCCGCGTGGCAGGGGGTGCGCCAGCAGTACGTCGCGACGCGCGAGCAGATCCACCCCGGGGCTTTCCCGGGGGCGTGAGGGGGCTCGGGTCGGCCGGGTCGGCCGGCCCAGGGCCGCGCGCGGTGGCCTACTCCTTTTGACCGGCCTTTGCGAAATCCGCTGGGGATCGATGGGCCGGTTGGCCCAAGATGGGGTGAACCCCCTCGATCATGCCGACCGGAGCCTGCGCGTGCTCATACGACTTCTGCGGACCCATCTGGGTCTGTACCGGAAACCCATCGCGGTGCTGGTCCTGCTGCAGCTGCTGCAGACCAGCGCCAGCCTCTACCTCCCCACCCTCAACGCCGACATCATCGACACGGGTGTAGTCAACGGTGACACCGGCTACATCCTCCGCTTCGGCGCCCTGATGCTCGGCGTCTCCCTCGTCCAGCTCGTCTGCAACGTCGGAGCCGTCTACTACGGCGCCCGGACGGCGGCGGCCTTCGGGCGGGACGTCCGCGCGGCCGTCTTCGACCGCGTGCAGAGCTTCTCCGCACGGGAGCTCGGCCAGTTCGGCGCGCCGTCGCTGATCACCCGTACGACGAACGACGTGCAGCAGGTCCAGATGCTGGTGCTGATGACCTTCACCCTGATGGTCTCGGCCCCGATCATGTGCGTCGGTGGCATCGCCATGGCGCTCTCGCTGGACGTGCGGCTGTCGGGCGTGCTGCTCGCCGTGGTCCCGGTGCTCGGGATCGCGGTCGGCACCATCGTCTACAAGACGCGGCCGCTGTTCCGCCAGATGCAGGACCGCCTGGACACCGTGAACCGGGTGCTGCGCGAGCAGATCACCGGCAACCGGGTGATCCGGGCCTTCGTGCGCGACGACTACGAGAAGGACCGTTTCCGCGAGGCCAACGCCGACCTGACCGGCGTCTCGCTGGCCTCGGGCAAGCTCCTGGCGTACATGTTCCCCACGGTCATCGTGGTCGTGAACATCTCCAGCGTCGCCGTCATCTGGTTCGGCGCGATGCGCGTCGACAGCGGCGGCATGGAGATCGGCCAGCTGACGGCCTTCCTCGCCTACCTGATGCAGATCGTCATGTCCGTGATGATGGCCACCTTCATGTTCATGATGGTGCCGCGGGCCGAGGTCTGCGCCGAGCGCATCCAGGAGGTCCTGGACACCGAGTCGAGCGTGGTCCCGCCCACCGACCCGGTGCGCAAGCTGCTGCGCCGGGGCGTGCTGGAGCTGCGCGGCGCGGACTTCGGCTATCCGGGTGCCGAGTCCCCGGTGCTGCGCGGGGTGAGCCTGGTGGCCCGCCCCGGCGAGACCACGGCGGTGATCGGCTCCACCGGAAGCGGCAAGTCCACGCTGCTGGGCCTGGTCCCGCGGCTGTTCGACGCGACCGGCGGTGAGGTGCTGGTCGACGGGGAGGACGTACGCCGGCTGGATCCGGAGCTGTTGGCCCGGACGGTCGGCATGGTCCCGCAGAAGCCCTACCTGTTCTCCGGCACGATCGCGTCCAACCTGCGCTACGGGCGCCCGGACGCGAGTGACGAAGAGCTGTGGCAGGCGCTGGAGGTGGCCCAGGCCAAGGAGTTCGTGTCCGCGCTGGAGGGTGGCCTGGAGGCCCCCGTCACCCAGGGCGGAACCAATGTCTCCGGCGGCCAGCGCCAGCGTCTGGCCATCGCCCGCACCCTCGTGCAGCGTCCGGAGATCTACCTGTTCGACGACTCCTTCTCGGCCCTGGACTACGCGACGGACGCGGCGCTGCGCGCGGCGCTCGCCCGCGAGACCGAGGACGCGACCGTGGTCATCGTCGCCCAGCGGGTCTCCACGATCCGTGACGCCGACCGGATCATCGTCCTGGACGAGGGCCAGGTCGTGGGCGAGGGGCGCCACCACGAGCTGATGGCCGGCAATGAGACCTATCGGGAGATCGTGCTCTCCCAGCTGACGGAGGCGGAGGCCGCATGAGCGGGCCCGGAGGACGAATGATGATGGGGCCGGCCGCTCGGTCCATGGACTTCAAGGGCTCGGGCAAGCGGCTGCTCGGCCAGCTCGCGCACGACCGCGCCAAGATCTGGGGCATGGTCGCGGCCGTCGTCGGCAGCGTCGGCTGCGCGGTGGTCGGCCCGAAGATCCTCGGCGAGGCCACCGACCTGGTCTTCGCCGGGATCGTGGGCCGCGAGATGCCGGCCGGGCTCACGAAGCAGCAGGCCCTGGACGGCCTGCGCGCCAAGGGCCAGGACGGCATGGCGGACATGCTCTCCGGCACCGACTTCACCCCGGGGCAGGGCATCGACTTCGGCGCCGTCGGGGTCGTGGCGATCTGGGCGCTGGTGGTCTTCACCCTGGCCGGCCTGCTGATGCTGGTCGCGACCCGGCTGTCGAACCACGTCATGAACGGCACCGTCTACCGGATGCGCGAGGAGCTCCAGGCGAAGCTGTCGCGGCTGCCGCTGTCGTACTTCGACCAGCAGAAGCGCGGCGAGGTGCTGAGCCGGGCCACCAACGACATCGACAACATCGGCCAGACGATCCAGCAGACGATGGGTCAGCTGCTGAACTCGCTGCTGACGATCGTCGGCGTGCTCGCGATGATGTTCTGGATCTCGCCGCTGCTGGCCCTGGTCGCGCTGCTGACCGTGCCGCTGTCGGTCTTCGTCGCGGCGAAGATCGGCAAGAGGTCGCAGCCGCAGTTCGTGGCGCAGTGGAAGACGACCGGGACGCTCAACGCCCACATCGAGGAGATGTACTCGGGGCACAACCTGGTGAAGGTCTTCGGCCGGCAGCGGGAGTCCGCGGCCGTCTTCGCCGAGCAGAACGAGGCGCTCTACCGGGCCTCCTTCAAGGCGCAGCTGGTCAGCGGCATCATGCAGCCGGTGATGTTCTTCATCTCGAACATCAACTACGTGCTGATAGCCGTCGTCGGCGGGCTGCGGGTCGCCTCCGGCACCCTGTCGATCGGTGACGTGCAGGCCTTCATCCAGTACTCGCGGCAGTTCTCGATGCCGTTGACGCAGGTCGCCTCGATGGCCAACCTCGTGCAGTCCGGGGTCGCCTCGGCGGAGCGGGTCTACGAGCTGCTGGACGCGTCGGAGCAGGAGGCGGACGCCGAGGTTCCGGAGCGTCCGGAAGAGCTGCGCGGCCAGGTCACCTTCGACAAGGTGGCCTTCCGCTACGAGCCGGACAAGCCGCTGATCGACAACCTCTCCCTGTCGGTCGAGCCGGGCCAGACGGTCGCGATCGTCGGCCCGACGGGCGCCGGCAAGACGACGCTCGTGAACCTGCTGATGAGGTTCTACGAGGTCACGGGCGGGGAGATCGCGCTCGACGGGGTGGACATCGCGAAGATGACGCGCGAGGAACTGCGCGCGGGCATCGGGATGGTGCTCCAGGACACCTGGCTGTTCGGCGGCACCATCGCGGAGAACATCGCCTACGGTGCCGGAGTAGGAGGGGGTGCGCGAAGCGCACTCGGTCAGGGTGGTGGCGGGCGACGGGCGGGCGAGGTCACGCGCGCCGAGATCGAGGAGGCGGCGCGGGCCGCGCACGCGGACCGTTTCATCCGCACCCTGCCGGACGGCTACGACACCGTCCTGGACGACGAGGGCGCGGGCGTCAGCGCGGGCGAGAAGCAGCTGATCACCATCGCCCGGGCGTTCCTGTCGGATCCGGTGATCCTGGTGCTCGACGAGGCGACGAGCTCGGTGGACACCCGTACCGAGGTGCTGATCCAGAAGGCGATGGCGCGCCTCGCGCACGGCCGTACGTCCTTCGTGATCGCGCACCGGCTCTCCACGATCCGCGACGCGGACGTGATCCTGGTGATGGAGAGCGGCTCGATCGTGGAACAGGGCACGCACGAGGAGCTGCTGGCCTCGGACGGCGCGTACGCGCGGCTGTACGCGGCGCAGTTCGCGCAGGCGGTCGTCGAGGTCGAGTAGTCGACCGGGGCGGCCCGCCGTGCGGCGCGGGGCGCGGGGGCGCTCGGGTGCGTTGACGGGCCCGGGCGCCCCGACACGGCGGGGTCGGCGGCGCGAGGGCGTGGCTAGCATGACGGCATGGCATTGGACGTGGTGATACGCCCGGCCCGGGCGGCGGACGAGCACGAGATCCTGGAGCTGCACCGCTCGACGTGGTCGCGCGTGAGCGAGCCCGGGCCGAAGCGTCCGCCCGACGCGGCCCTCTTCGACGAGCGCCACCCCGTGGAGGGCTTCCTCGTCGCGGAACACGGGCGCGGGGTCGTCGGGTACATCGCCCACGCCCCGGCCAGTCCCCTCGCGTCCAATCGGCACGTCCGGCACATCCAGGGGCTGGCCGTCCTCGATGCGGCCCGCGGCAGCGGGATCGGGCAGGCCCTCGTCGAGGCCGCCTGTGCCGCCGCCCGGGCCGGTGGGGCCCGTCGCATGACCCTGCGCGTGCTCGGCCACAACGGGCCGGCGCAGCGGCTCTACCGGCGGTGCGGCTTCGCGGTGGTCGGCGTGCTGCCCGAGGAGTTCCTGCTGGACGGGGCCTATGTCGACGACGTCTGGATGAGCCGGAGCCTGTCCGACCGCGACGGGGCCGCGCACCCGTAGCCGGGAACGGGGTGGGGGCGCCTGGCGGGACGCCCCCCTTTCCCGTCGGCCGTCAGTCCAGGTAGCCCCTGAGCTGGTCGGCGAAGGCGTGGTCGCGGAGCTTGTTGAGGGTCTTGGACTCGATCTGGCGGATCCGCTCGCGGGTCACGCCGAAGATCCGGCCGATCTCCTCCAGGGTGCGCGGGCGCCCGTCGGCGAGCCCGTAGCGCAGCTGCACGACCTTGCGTTCGCGTTCGCCGAGGGTCGACAGGACCGCTTCCAGGTGCTCGCGCAGCAGGAAGAACGCGGCCGACTCCACGGGGGAGGCGGCGTCCCCGTCCTCGATGAGGTCGCCGAGGGCCACGTCGTCCTCCTCGCCGACCGGCGCGTGCAGCGAGACCGGTTCCTGGGCGAGGCGGAGCACCTCCATGACCCGCTCGGGGGTCAACTCCAGGTGGACGGCGACCTCTTCGGCGGTGGGCTCGTACCCGCGCTCCTGGAGCATGCGGCGCTGGACGCGCACGACGCGGTTGATCAGCTCGACGACGTGGACGGGCACCCGGATCGTCCGGGCCTGGTCGGCGAGGGCCCGGGACATCGCCTGCCGGATCCACCAGGTGGCGTAGGTCGAGAACTTGTACCCGCGGGCGTAGTCGAACTTCTCGACGGCCCGGATGAGTCCGAGGTTCCCCTCCTGCACGAGGTCGAGCATGGTGAGTCCGCGGCCCACGTAGCGCTTCGCGACGGAGACGACGAGCCGCAGGTTCGACTCGATGAGGCGGCGTTTGGCCATCCGCCCCATGACGACGAGCTTGTCGAGGTCCAGGGCGAGCCGGGAGTCGAGATCGGGGGTGTTGCCGAGCTTCTCCTCGGCGAACAGCCCGGCTTCGACGCGTCGCGCGAGGTCGACCTCCTCGGCGGCGGTCAGCAGGGGGATCCTGCCTATCTCACGGAGGTACTGCCGGAACAGATCGGCGGAGGGACCCGCTCCGCCCCCGCCGTCGCTGTTGCCGCGCCTGCGCGGCGCGGGCACCGGATCGATCAGCTCCGGTACCTCGGGCTCTTCGTCCACGGCCTTGGCCTCCGAGGACTCGCTCACGTTCACGGTCAGGGTCCGGGTCTGCACGGGGGCGACCTCCAGGGCTCCGAGGACGGGGGCACCGCCCTCAGTGTGGGGTACGACACATCGCGGCCACGAGGGGCGTGCGAGCACTTTCTGCGTCCGGTGCGTGACCGGATGGTTACCCCCCGCCGGGAACCCCGATGCGGATCGGACGCATGTCCGAGACGATCGGCTCCCGGTCTGCGGACGCACCCCCCGTGAGGTGCCCGCCGCGCGGCCGCGGCGCCCCCGGACCGCCTCGCCGTGTCAGCCCGAGGAGACGCGGGCCCGACGGCGCCTGATCAGGCCGGCTCCACGCGGACCGCGCAGACCTTGAACTCCGGCATCCGGGAGACCGGGTCGAGGGCCGGGTTGGTCAGGGTGTTGGCGCGGCCCTCGCCCGGCCAGTGGAAGGGCATGAAGACGGTGTCCGCGCGGATGGTGTCGGTGATCCGGGCCGGGGCCACCGCGCGGCCGCGCCGGGAGGTCACGGCGAGGGGGCTGCCGTCGACCGCGCCGATGCGGGCGGCGAGGCGCGGGTGGAGTTCCACGAAGGGGCCGGGGGCCGCCGTGTTGAGCTCCTCCACCCGCCGGGTCTGGGCGCCGGACTGGTACTGGGCGACCACGCGCCCGGTGGTGAGCAGCACCGGGTACTCGGCGTCGGGGACCTCGTCGGCGTCGCGGTGGGAGACGGGGACGAAGCGGGCCCGGCCGTCGTCGGTGGCGAAGCGGTCCAGGAAGAGGCGCCGGGTGCCCGCGGAGCCCTCGGGGCAGGGCCAGAACACGCCCTGTTCGGCCTCGATGCGGGCGTAGGTGATGCCGGAGTAGTCCGCCGGGCCGCCGGCGGAGGCGCGGCGCAGTTCCTCGAAGACCTCCTCCGGCGCGGTCGGGAAGCCCTTCTCGATGCCCATCCGGGCGGCGAGTCCGTGGAGGACGTCCAGGTCGGAGCGGACGCCCGGGGGCGGGGTCAGGGCGCGGCGGCGGAGCAGGACGCGGCCTTCGAGGTTGGTGGTGGTGCCGGTCTCCTCGGCCCACTGGGTGACCGGGAGGACCACGTCGGCGAGGGCCGCCGTCTCGGACAGGACGACGTCGGCGACCGCGAGGAAGTCCAGCGAGCGGATGCGGTCCTCGACGTGGGCGGCGCGGGGGGCGGACACCACCGGGTTGGAGCCCATCAGGAGCAGGGCGCGGACGTCCGTGCCGAGGGCGTCGAGGAGTTCGTACGCGCTGCGGCCGGGGCCGGGGAGGTCGTCGGGGTCGACGCCCCAGACCTGCGCCACGTGCGCGCGGGCCGCGGGGTCGGTGAGCTTGCGGTAGCCGGGGAGCTGGTCGGCCTTCTGGCCGTGCTCGCGGCCGCCCTGGCCGTTGCCCTGCCCGGTGAGGCAGCCGTAGCCGGAGAGCGGGCGGCCGGCCCGGCCGGTGGCGAGGCAGAGGTTGATCCAGGCGCCGACGGTGTCGGTGCCCTTGGACTGCTGCTCGGGGCCGCGGGCGGTGAGGACCATGGCGGATTCGGGGGCGCAGAACAGGGCGACGGCCTCGCGGAGCCTGGGCACGGGGACGCCGGTGATGCGTTCCACCAGCTCGGGCCAGTGGGCCATGGCGGCCGCCCGGGCCTCTGCCCAGCCGGTGGTGCGGGCGGCGATGAACTCCTCGTCCGTGCGCCCTTGGGCGACGATCAGGTGCAGCAGGCCGAGGGCGAGCGCGAGGTCGGTGCCCGGGCGGGGCGCGAGGTGCAGGTCGGCCTGTTCGGCGGTGCGGGTGCGGCGCGGGTCGATGACGATCAGGGTGCCGCCGTTGGCCTTGAGCTCGGTGAGGTAGCGCAGGGCGGGCGGCATGGTCTCGGCCAGGTTCGAGCCGACGAGGATGACGCAGCCGGTGCGCGGGACGTCCTCCAGCGGGAAGGGCAGTCCGCGGTCGAGCCCGAAGGCCCGCTGGTGCGCGGCGGCGGCCGAGGACATGCAGAAGCGGCCGTTGTAGTCGATCTGCGAGGTGCGCAGGGCGACGCGGGCGAACTTGCCGAGCGCGTAGGCCTTCTCGTTGGTGAGCCCGCCGCCGCCGAAGACCCCGACCGCGTCCGGACCGTGCGCGCGGCCCGTGCGGGCGAGGCCCTCGGCGACGGCGTCGAGGGCCTCCTCCCAGGTGGCCGGCTCCAGCCGCCCGGCGTGGGTGCGGACGAGCGGGCCGGTCAGGCGCACCCGGGAGGAGAGCACGGCGGGGGCGGTGCGGCCCTTGCCGCACAGCGCGCCCCGGTTCACGGGGAAGTCGGCCCGTTCCTCCACCGTCACGCCCGCGCCGCCGTCCGCGGGGCGCAGGTTCATGCCGCACTGCAGCGCGCAGTACGGGCAGTGCGTGGCGGTGACCGGCTCCGGGGTGTGCATGCGACCAGGCTGCGCCGCCGGTGTTACGCGGACCGCAGCGCCGCGTTACGGGCCGGGATGCTCCGCCTCAGCGCGGCCCGGTGGCGCCGGTGAGGAAGCCGCGGCGGCGGGGGGGGCGGGCCTGCGGGGCGGGGGCTATTGGCCCGTCAGGTACTTCACCGTCAGGCCCGCGGTCCAGCCGCCGTCCACCGCCAGCTCGGCGCCGGTCACGTAGCCGGCGGCGTCCGAGAGGAGGAAGGCGATCGCGGCGGCGATCTCCTCGGGGACGCCGACGCGGCCCAGCGGGGTGCCGGGGTAGTTGCCCTCGCCCGCCCGGATGCCGACGGGGGCGGTCATCGGGGTCAGCGTCATGCCGGGGTGGACGGAGTTCACGCGGATCCCGGCCTCGGCGAGCTCGACCGCGCCGATCTTCGACAGGCCGCGCACGCCCCACTTGGAGGCCCCGTACCCGGCGGTGAGGGCGAGGCCGGTCAGGCCGGCGGCGGAGGAGATGTTGACGATGGAGCCGCCGCCGTTCGCGCGCAGCAGCGGGATGGCGGTCTTGATGCCGATGAACACGCCGACCAGGTTGATCTCGACGACCTGGCGGAAGTGCTCGACGCTCTCGTGTTCCAGGAACCGGCCGGTGGCTATGCCGGCGTTGTTCACCAGGCCGTCCACGCGGCCGAACTCGGCGACCGCGTACTCCAGCGCCGCCCGCCAGTCCTCCTCGCTGGTCACGTCGTGCCGCAGGAAGCGGGCGGCGTCGCCCAGCTCGGCGGCGGTCTCGGCGCCCTCCGCCTCCAGGATGTCGGTGATCAGCACCCTGCCGCCGCCGTCGACGACGGCCTGCGCGGCCGCGGAGCCCAGGCCGCGGGCGCCGCCGGTGATGACGACGACCTTGTCGCTGAGATCCACACCAGCCACGGTTCCACACCCCTGACGCTCGAACGGACGGCCCGGACCGGCTCCCCCATATGACTATTCGAAATAGCCGGTGCGGGCGTCAGTCTGCCAGAGCGGCCAGGGCCCGCGACACCCCCTGCTCCTTCGGTCCGAGGAACCGCGGGGCCGGCTTGAAGGCCGCGTCCAGCGCCGCCTTGCCGGCCGCGAAGACCTCGCGGGTCTCGCCGTAGTACCAGGTGGCGTCGTGCACGTCGGCGACCCCGACGCCGTACGAGTCCAGGCCCGCCGCCTGGCAGAGGGCGACGGCCCGGCGGATGTGGAAGCCCTGGGTGACCAGCACGGCCCGCTCGACCCCGAAGACCTTCTTGGCCCGCACGCAGGAGTCCCAGGTGTCGAAGCCGGCGTAGTCGCTGACGATCTGCGTGTCCGGCACCCCCTTCCGCGTGAGGTAGGCGCGCATCGCGTTCGGCTCGTCGTAGTCGGTGCGGCTGTTGTCGCCGGTGACCAGCACGACCTTGACCTTGCCGGTGCGGTACAGCTCGGCGGCGGCGTCGAGCCGGTCGGCCAGGTAGGGGGTGGGTCGGCTCCCCAGCAGGCCCGCCCCGAACACCACGGCCACCTGGGAGGCCGGCGCGTCCGCCGTGGTCCGCAGCCGGTCGGCGGCCGCCGCGTGCATCCACGCCGAGGGCAGCAGCGCCAGCACGCAGCCCGCCATGACGGTCTGCACCGCGATCCTCCGGGCCCGTACGGTGCGCAGCGCGGCCGCCGTCCGGCTCCACGTGACTCTCGGCAGGTGCGGTCCGCGCATGATCCATCCCCTGGTGTCTCGACTGCTCTTCCCCTGGTCAGGACGTCGCCGGGGGCCGCTTGGTTCGCCGGCCCTCCCGGCCGGGCCGCGCACGGATCCCGGTGGGGGCGCCAGGAGCGGGCGCGGGCCGCCGACATCCGGGCGGACGGCCCTGTGAGCACCCGGCAAAGACCCGTCACCCCCGCGCAACGCACCGGCAACGTCCGGCGCGCAGGATCGGTTCATGACGGAGCCGGTGCACCCTCCCGAGTTTCCCGCCCTCCCCTTCGACAGCGCGGCCGAACTCCTCGGCCGCATCACCCTCCAGCTGGGCACCCAGCTCAGCGGCCTGCGCCGACCCGGAGTCCGCCCATGCAGCCCACCCTCGTCGCCGTGGCCCACGGCAGTCGCGACCCGCGCGCCCCGCACACCGCCCTCGCCCTCCTCGAACGGGTCCGCGAGCTCCGTCCCCGGCTCGACGTCCGGCTCGGCCACATCGAGCTGAACGAGCCGCTGCTCGACTCCGTCCTCGGGGAGCTGCGCGGTGCGGCGGTGCTCGTCCCGCTGCTGCTCGGCCGCGGGTACCACGTCAAGCGCGACCTGCCCGCGGCCGCCGGCCGGGCCGCGCACCTGCGCACCCGCGTCGCCGCCCCGCTGGGCCCGCACCCGCTGCTCGTCGAGGCCCTGTACGAGCGGCTCGTGGAGGCCGGCTGGAGCGCCGGCACCGCGGTCGTGCTCGCCGCGGCCGGTTCCCGCGACCCCGACGCGGCGGCCGACACCCGCCGCACCGCGGCCCTGCTCGCCGAGCGCCTCGGTGGTGTCCCGGTGGTCCCGGCCTACGCCTCGGCCGTCGCGCCGAGCGCCCCCGAGGCGGTCCGCGCCCTGGCCGCCCGCGGCCACCACCGGATCGCGGTGGCCTCGTACTTCGCCGCTCCCGGCCGGTTCGCCGCGCAGAGCGCCGCGGCGGCGCCCGCGCTCGCCGCCGCCCCGCTGGGCGATCACCCGGCCCTGGCCCGCCTGCTGCTGCACCGCTACGACGAGGCCCTCGCCCACCCCTCCCGACCCGTGCGGCCGGAACTCGTCTCCGCCTGATCCCGGTTTGTCAGTCATTCCGGTTACCGTCTCTTCCATGGAAGGCACCGCGCAGGCCCCGGCAGACGACCACGACGACCTCTACGACGCAGCGGACACCGAGCGTTGGGCCGCCGAACCCGACAAACGGCCCGGCCGGACCGCCTTCCAGCGCGACCGCGCCCGTGTGCTGCACTCCGCCGCGCTGCGCCGCCTCGCCGGGAAGACCCAGGTCGTCACGCCGGGCACCCGCTCGTACGACTGGGACGCGAGTCCCCGTACCCGCCTCACCCACTCCCTGGAGTGCGCCCAGGTCGGGCGGGAGCTCGGCGCCGCGCTCGGCTGCGACCCCGACCTGGTCGAAGCCGCGTGCCTGTCGCACGACATGGGCCACCCGCCCTTCGGCCACAACGGCGAGGAGGCGCTCAACGAGTTCGCCAAGGACTGCGGGGGCTTCGAGGGCAACGCCCAGTCGCTGCGCCTGCTGACCCGGCTGGAGCCCAAGCGGTTCGTGCCCGACCCGGCGAGCGGCGAGCTCGTCAGCGTCGGCCTCAACCTCACCCGGGCCTGCCTGGACGCCGCCACCAAGTACCCGTGGGCCCGCGGGGACCACCCGACCGACCCCGGCTCGGTGAAGTTCGGGGCGTACGAGGACGACCTGCCCGTCTTCGCCTGGCTGCGCCGCGGCGCGCCCGCGGACCGCAAGTGCTTCGAGGCGCAGGTCATGGACTGGGCGGACGACGTCGCGTACTCCGTCCACGACTTCGAGGACGGCCTGCACGCCGGCCACCTCGATCCCAACCTCCTCTTCGCCGAGCCCGAGCGCACCGCGATCTGGCGGGTCGCCATCGGCCGGTACGTGCCCGCCGACACCGAGCCGGAGGAGCTGCGGGCCGCCCTGGACCGGCTGATGGAGGAGGAGTGGTGGCCGCACGGGTACGACGGTTCGGCCGTCGCCCAGGCCCGGCTGAAGGACGCGACGAGCCAGCTGATCGGCCGTTTCTGCCTGGCCGCCGAGGGCGCCACCCGTGAGGCGTACGGTTCCGGCCGCCTCACCCGCTACGGTGCCGAACTGGTGGTCCCCCGCGAGGCGCGCAACGAGTGCGCCGTGCTCAAGGCGGTCGCCGACCTGTACGTCATGCAGCGCGACGAGCAGGAGCGGATCCGCGCCGACCAGCGCATCGTCCTGGCCGAACTCGCGGAGGCGCTGAGCGCCCGGGCACCCGAGGGGCTGGACCCGCAGTTCCGGGCGATCTTCGACGCCGCGCCGGACGACCGGGCCAGGAAACGGGCGGTCATCGACCAGATCGCGTGTCTCACCGACGCAGCCGCCCGTTCCCTGCACGCACGTCTCACGCGGCGCACCCGACGCGCCGATGGGTGAGCCGATCGCGCCACTCCCCCTTCACGCGGCAGGCTCAGTGCGGGACGCTCGCATGTGGTCGCATGTGGCGGAGAGGTAATGAGGAGGCATCAGGTGGTCGACGCACACCGGACGTTCGTCATTGTCGGCGCAGGGCTCGCCGGGGCGAAGGCGGCCGAAACGCTGAGGTCCGAGGGGTTCACGGGGCGGGTGATCCTGATCGGCGACGAGCGCGACCACCCGTACGAGCGGCCCCCGCTGTCCAAGGGCTACCTGATGGGCAAGGAGGACCGCGACAGCGTCTTCGTCCACGAGCCGTCCTGGTACGCGGCCTCCGACATCGAGCTGCACCTCGGCCAGCCGGCGGTGCAGCTCGACCGGGACGCCAAGAAGGTGGTCCTCGGCGACGGCACGGCCCTGCACTACGACAAGCTGCTGCTGGCCACCGGCGCCGAACCGCGCCGCCTGGACATCCCCGGCACGGGGCTCGCCGGGGTGCACCACCTGCGGCGCCTCGCGCACGCCGAGCGGCTGAAGGGGGTCCTCGCCGGTCTCGGCCGGGACAACGGCCACCTGCTCATCGCGGGCGCCGGATGGATCGGCCTGGAGGTCGCCGCCGCGGCCCGCGGGTACGGCGCGGAGGTCACCGTCGTCGAACCGGAGGCCACGCCCCTGCACGCGGTGCTCGGCCCGGAGATCGGCCGGCTCTTTAGCGACCTGCACACCGATCACGGGGTGCGCTTCCACTTCGGGGCGCGGCTGACCGAGATCGTGGGTCAGGACGGCATGGTGCTGGCCGCCCGCACGGACGACGGGGAGGAGCACCCGGCCCACGCGGTGCTCGCCGCGATCGGGGCCGCGCCGCGGACCGCGCTCGCCGAGACCTCCGGGCTGGCCCTGGTCGACCGGGAGCACGGCGGCGGGATCGCCGTGGACGACTCCCTGCGCACCTCCGACCCGGACGTCTACGCGGTCGGGGACGTGGCCGCCGCCCACCACCCGGTGCTCGGGACCCGGCTGCGGGTCGAGCACTGGGCCAACGCGCTGAACGGCGGTCCGGCCGCCGCGCGGGCGATGCTGGGCCGGGAGGTCAGCTACGACCGGGTGCCGTACTTCTTCTCCGACCAGTACGACGTGGGCCTGGAGTACTCGGGGTACGCGCCTCCGGGGGGCTACGACCAGGTGCTGATCCGCGGGGACGCGGGCAAGCGGGAGTTCATCGCCTTCTGGCTCTCCGAGGGGCGGGTGCTGGCCGGGATGAACGTGAACGTGTGGGACGTCACCGACCAGATCCAGTCCCTGATCAGGTCGAAGACGCCGGTGGACCGGGAGGCCCTCGCGGATCCGTCGGTTCCGCTTGAGTCGCTGGTCACGGCGGAGGGTGCCTGACAGGTTTGCCCGCGCCCGGCCGTAGACTTCACGGGTGGCTGGACGGATCAATGACGACGACGTGAAGGCGGTACGGGACGCGGTCCCGATCGACGCCGTCGTCTCCGAATACCTCCAGCTGCGCAACGCCGGCGGCGGCAACCTCAAGGGCCTGTGCCCCTTCCACGACGAGAAGTCCCCGTCCTTCCAGGTCAGTCCCGCCAAGGGCCTGTACCACTGCTTCGGCTGCCAGGCGGGCGGGGACACCCTCGACTTCGTCATGAAGATCGACCACCTCTCGTTCTCGGAGGCGGTCGAGCGCCTGGCCGGCCTGGCCGGCATCACCCTGCGGTACGAGGAGGGCGGCTACACCTCCGGCACCAGCGGCCGCGGTGACCGCATCCGGCTGGTCGAGGCCCACAAGGCCGCCGCCCAGTTCTACGTCGACCAGCTCGGCAGCCCCGAAGCGGAGATCGGCCGCAAGTTCCTGGCGGAGCGCGGCTTCGACCAGGCCGCGGCCGCCCACTTCAGCGTGGGCTACAGTCCGGCCGGCTGGGACCACCTGACCCGCTTCCTGCGCGGCAAGGGCTTCACCGACAAGGAACTGATCACCTCCGGGCTCGCCCAGGACAGCCGCAGCGGCAAGCCCATCGACCGCTTCCGCGGCCGGCTGATGTGGCCGATCCGCGACATCAGCGGCGAGGTCGTCGGCTTCGGCGCGCGCAAGCTGCGCGACGACGACAACGGCCCCAAGTACCTGAACACCCCCGAGACCGCGATCTACAAGAAGTCCCAGGTGCTCTACGGCATCGACCTGGCCAAGAAGGAGATCGCGAAGACCTCCCGGGCGGTCGTGGTCGAGGGCTACACCGACGTCATGGCCTGCCACCTCGCCGGCGTCACCACCGCCATCGCCACCTGCGGCACCGCTTTCGGCGGGGACCACATCAAGATCCTGCGCCGGCTGCTCATGGACAACGCGACCGCCGAGGTGATCTTCACCTTCGACGGCGACGCGGCGGGCCAGAAGGCGGCGCTGCGCGCCTTCGAGGACGACCAGAAGTTCGCCGCCGAGACCTCCATCACCATCGCCCCGGGCGGGATGGACCCCTGTGACCTGCGGCTCGCCCAGGGCGACGCGGCCGTCTCGGGGCTGGTGGAATCCCGCACCCCGCTGTTCGAGTTCGCGCTGCGGCACATCGTCTCCCGGCACAACCTGGAGAACCCGGCGGGCCGCGCCGCCGCGCTGGCCGAGGCCGCGCCGGTCGTCGCGAGCATCAAGGACCTCTCGATCCAGCACGAGTCCGCGGTGCAGCTGGCCGGGATGCTGGGCATCCTCGACGAGCAGTTCGTCGTCAAGCGGGTCGCACAGCTGGCCCGGTGGGCGCGCGAGCGCGGCAACCAGCCCCAGCAGCAGGGCCGGGGCCGCCCCCAGGCGCCGGCCCCCGCCGCGCCGTCGCCGGTCGGTGGCGGACCCGCACTGAACCTGCGCAGTCCCGCCCACCGCACCGAGCGGGAGCTGCTCAAGCTGGCGCTCCAGCGGCCCGCGCTGGTCTCCCCCGCCTTCGACGCGTACGGGATCGACGAGTTCACCGCCCCGCCCTACGCCGCGGTCCGCCAGGCCATCCAGGACGCGGGCGGCGCCGCGCAGGCCACCGACGACTACCTGGCCCGCGTCCGCGACGCCGCCCCGAACGACACCGTCCGCGCGATGGTCACGGAGCTGGCGGTGGAGGCCATCCACACCAAGACGGTGGACGAGGTCTACGCCGGGGTCCAGCTGGTCCAGGTCCGCCTGCGCGCCGTCGACCGCCGGGTCCTGGAGATCCAGGGCGCCATGACCCGCCTGAGCCCGCAGGCCCCGCCGGAGCAGCACGCGGCGGTCCAGGAAGAGCTGTGGGTGCTCCAGCAGTACGGCCAGCGCCTGCGCAACCGCGGCGCCGAGGGCCTCTGACCGCCGCTACTGCGTCCCGGCCCGGCCCCGGCGCCCGAACCAGTCGCCGCCCGGTATCTCGGTCCCCGATTCCCGCAGGTCGCGGGCGAGCAGCGGGGCCGCCAGGTAGACCCAGGCCCGGACCGGGCTGCCGTCGGGGCGCAGGGCGCGGCGGGCGATCCTGTCGTAGACGTTGCCCGGGCGGTCCGGGCCCCCGTACTCCTCCAGTACGTCCAGCGCGGCCAGCAGCTCCCCGTACGCGCCCGGCGCCGCCGTGATCAGCTCGCCGACGACGGCCGAGCCGGGCCGGTGCACCGCGTACGGGTATCCGGGGCCGTCGTAGAGCACCGCGTCCGGGAGGGTGGCGGGCTCCTCCGAGGCGGTGCGGCCGCGTAGGAAGAGGGCGTGGTTGACCTCGCCGGGACGCAGGGTGCCGTAGACGAAGAACGGGAGCGGGGCGGTCGGGTCTTGTGGCCGTTCGACCGATGTCACGGGGCCCTCCCTCGGGTTGGGGCGCAGCGTCCGCCGGCCGGGCCGAAGGTCCCGACTTCCCTGCGCCCCACCACCGTACGCACCGCTGTCACCCCACCTCCCGGCGCCCGTGACCCGGGGCCGTCCGGCGCCGGGGACGACCGTGCCGGTGGCGCTCCCGCCGGGTGGGCGTCACCCGGACGGCGCGGACCGCGCGGACGGCCCGGATGGCGGTATGAGCGGCCCTGACCTGCGGAGAGGGCTCGCGCGTGGGCCGCGTACGGGCATACCTGACGGGACATCAGCAGGCGGGCGGCGGCCCGGCCGGGTTATCTCGGAAGCACGACCCCGTGTCTTCAGGAGAGCTCCCATGCGCCGACGTACCGCACACGTGCTGACCGCGACCGCGCTGACCGCCGCCGCGTTCACCGGGCCGGTCGCCGGCGCGGTCGCCGCCGTGGACCTGGGCATGGTGGCCTTCGCGCCCGGGGACTTCGCCCGGCTGGAGGTGTGGCCCAAGTCCGCCGCCCCCGCAACCACCGTGACCGTGAACACCACCGCGTGCGGGTCCGGCAGTCACGCGGAGGGCGATGCCACCACGGTCGGCGGCGGCCGGTTCAAGCTGGTCCCGGGCACCCACAAGGAGGTGGTCGTGGGGCAGTTCCAGGTGGCCCACGGCACCCGGCCCGGCACCTACGGCATCGGCGCGACCTGCGCGAACGGCAAGTTCGCCACCGGCGACCTGGTCGTCACCGAACGCGGCCCGCAAGGCCACGTCCACACCGGGGTGGGCGGTGGCACGACCACCACCACCGACCCCGCCAAGATCGCGGCGGGAGCTGCCGTACTGGCCGCTGCCGCCGTCGGCGGTACCTGGCTCCTGCGTCGCCGGGCGAGCGGCACGCGGAGCTGACGGACGCCCACCGCGGCTCCGGCCGCGGTCCGACCGGTACCGTCCCCCGTCGCCCGCCCCGCGAGGTCCCCCCGTTCGCGGGGCCGGGCGACGGCCAGTCACCCCGAAACGGAAGCCGAGGGGGTACGCATGGGTGGCGAATTCGGTGGGGTCCGGGGCCCCGACCGGCAGCCCTGGCCCCCGCCCGGCGGCCGCCCCGGATCCACCGCGCGCCTCCCGTCCCGGGGCATCCGCCCGACCGCCCGTCACGGGGGACTCGTCGCGCTCGCCGCCTGCATCGGCATCTGGCTCGTCACCAGCGGTTCCCGGGAGCCGGTGGGCCCGCCGCTGCCCTCCCCCGCCGAGGCCCTGACCGCCGCCGGCATCATGGGCCCGGGCATCGCCCCGCTCCCCGGCTCCCCGCCCGACAGGATCCGGATCCCCTCCATCCGCGTGGACGCGCCGCTGACCGGACTGGGTCTGGAGCGGGACGGCAGCCTCGAAGTGCCCCCACCGGAGCGGCGCGACCTGGCCGGCTGGTACCGCGAGGGCACCACCCCGGGCGCCACCGGCACGGCCGTCATCGCCGGGCACGTGGACGACGCCGCCGGGCCGGGGGTCTTCTACCACCTGGGTGCGCTGCGCCGGGGGGCCACGATCGAGATCCCGCGCGCGGACGGCCGTACGGCGGTGTTCACGGTCCACGCGGTCGAGGTCTACGACGCGAAGGCCTTCCCGGACACCCGGGTGTACGGCCCTTCGGCGCGGGCCGAGCTGCGGGTGATCACCTGCGGCGGCGGTTTCTCTCCGCGCACCGGTTACCGCGGCAACGTGGTCGTCTTCGCGCACCTCACCGGGACGTACTGACCTCGGGGGCGCAAGAGCCTAGCCCCACTGCTCGAAGCCGAGCTTGACCACCAGCGCGCCCACGACGGTGAGCAGCACGCCGCGGACGAAGCCGCTGCCCTTCTTGAGCGCCATGCGGGCGCCGATCATGCCGCCGGCGAGGTTGAAGACCGCCATGAGCGCGGCGAGCTGCCAGAGCACCATGCCCTGGTAGGCGAACATCGCGAGCGCTCCCGCGTTGGTGCAGCAGTTGACGATCTTGGCGGTGGCGGAGGCGGTGACGAGGTCCAGGTGGAGCAGCGCCGTGAGCGCGAGCACCAGGAAGGTGCCGGTGCCGGGCCCGATGAGGCCGTCGTAGAAGCCGATGCCGAGGCCGGCGAGCGCGATGGCGAGGAGCACCCGTTGCCGGCTGACGGGCGTGGTCGAGGGGGCGGTGCCGAAGCCCGGCTTGAAGATCACGACGCCGGCGACGATCACGAGCACGCCCATGATCAGCGGGCGGAGGGCGTCCTTGCTGATGCCGCCGGCGAGCGCGGCGCCGCCCATCGAGCCGGCGAGCGCGGCCAGGCCGATGCGGACAGCGAGCTTCACGTCCACGGGCGCCTTGCGGACGTAGGTGACCGCGGCGCCCGCCGTGCCGACGATGGCCACGGCCTTGTTGGTGCCGAGGACGGTGGCGGGGTGGGCGTTCGGCAGGCCGAGCAGGAGTGCGGGCAGGAGCAGCAGGCCGCCGCCGCCCACCACGGCGTCGATCCAGCCGGCCGCCGCCGCTGCCACGCACAGGATAATGATCATGGTCGTTGATATGTCAGGCACGACATGACCCTATGGAGCTGTCAGGTGCAGGCACCATCAATCCTCGGAAACTTGCGCAAAGGTTGAGCTTTGCCGGGCCGGCGCCCGGTCCGGAGCCACCGGGGCCGCCGGGTCCAGCACCGCCGTGAGCACGCTCGCGGCCAGCACACTGGCCGCCCCCAGCCCCGCGGCCAGGCGCCGCGCCGGCGGTACGGCGGCCAGCGCGGCCAGCCCGGCCCGCACCACCGAGGGCCCGCGCGGCTTGCGGTGCCGGGCCGCGGCGGCCGGAGCCCGGCCCCCGACGGGTACGGACAGGGCGACGTGCAGCGGGTGACGCATGGGCGGTGACTCCTCGGGGAAGGCCGGACGGGCGGGGAGACCCCGGCCCGGAAGCCGGAGCGGTCAGAAGCCGAAGCACTCGGAATGGACGCGTCCGGCCGGCACCCCGGCCCGCAGCAGCGCCGCCCGGGTCGCCTCGGCCATCCCCGGCGGCCCGCACAGGTACACGTCGTGCTCGGTCAGGTCCGGCACCAGCTCGGTCAACGCCTGCGGCGCCAGCGGATCGTAGGCGGCGCCCGACCGCCCCAGCAGGTAGTGCAGCCCGGCCTGCCGCTCGGCGGCGATGGTCTCCAGCTCGCCGCGCAGGACGAGGTGCTCCTCGGCCCCGGCCCGGTAGAGCAGCGTGATGTCCCCGGGGCCGCCGGGCAGCGTCTCGAACAGGGCCCGCATCGGGGTGATCCCGACTCCGCCCGCGATCAGCAGCACCTTGGGCCGCGTCCGCCGGGCGGCGGTGAGCGCGCCGAACGGCCCGGTGGCCAGCACCCGCGTGCCGGGACGCAGCCGGCGGATCCGGCGGGAGTGGCCGCCGAGCCCCTTGACGGTGATCCGCAGGGCGTTCCCGCGAACCGGCGCGGACAGCGAGAACGGCAGGGCGGTGTGCCACAGCCTCCGCTGGAGGAACCGCCAGCGCAGGAACTGGCCCGGCTCCGCCCGCAGTTCCGCGAGGCGCTCCCCGTACATGACGACGGAGACCACCCCGGGCCCCTCCACGCGGACGTCCGCGACCCGCAGCGCGTGCCGCAGGGCCTGCCGTACAGGGACCACCGCGCGGTACCAGACCAGCAGGACGGCGACGACGGTGTGCGCGAGCGCCCAGAACCAGGCGGCCGCGGCGAGATCCGGTCCGGCGAGCTGGTGGCCGAAGGCGAGGGCGGCCGCGAGGTAGACCAGGAGGTGCACCCCGCGCCAGGTCTCGTGCGGGACCCGGCGGCGTACCGCCCGGGCGGAGGTCACGCCGACCGCGGCCAGGAGGACGGCCGCGGCCCCGGCGGCGGCGAGCGCGGGGTAGCCGAGCAGCTCCCGGACGGCGCGGACCACGTCGACGCCCTCGTGCACGGCGTAGCCGAGCAGGGCGAAGAGCGCGTGCCCGAAGCAGAGCAGGAGCACGTACCGGCCGCCGAAGGCGTGCCAGCGGGCGAGCCGGTCGGCGCCGACCCCGTGCTCGACGGCGGGCACCCGGGCCATCAGGAACAGCAGCACGAGCACCCCGTACCCGGCGAGCAGGCCGGTCAGGTGCGCGGCGGTGGCGAACAGCGCGTCGGGCCGGGCCGAGGGCCGCACCTGCGCCGCCCAGAGCAGGGTCACCACCCCCGCCCCGCCCAGCATCCCGCCCCTGACCCGCACCACCGCATCTCGCATACGGAGCACGCTAAGGGCCCCGGCAGCGGCCCCGATGATCTTTAAGGCGGCCTTGAGGAAGGCCTCACCGACCCTTAACCCCGCCGCTGAGGTCGGCGTTCCGTCCGGGTAACAGGGGCGATGCGGAGGGGAAACAGCGGCCGCGCACGCTCGTGCCATGACCTCGGACCAGCGTGTGGTGGTGATCGGCGGCGGCCTCGCGGGACTGCGACTGGCCGCGCGCCTGACCGGTGCGGCGGCGGTGACCGTCCTCGGCGAGGAACCGCACGTCCCCTACAACCGCGTCCTGCTCGCGGAGGTCCTCGCCGGCCGCTACGCACCGGAGGTCACCGCCCTCCCGACGCCCGGCCCGGCGCTGCGCCGGGGGGTCCGCGCGGTACGGATCGACCGCGCGGACCGGACCGTGCGGTGCGACGACGGCACGGTGGCGGAGTACGACACGCTGGTGCTGGCCACGGGCTCGAACGCGGTGCTCCCGCCGCTGCGCGCTCTGTTCGAGCCCGAGGGACGGGACCTCCCGGACGGGGTCCACGCCTTCCGCACGATGGACGACTGCCTGGCCCTCTCGGCGGCCGTACGCCCCGGGGCGCGGGCCGTGGTGATCGGCGGGGGCCTGCTGGGCGTCTCCGCGGCCCGCGCGCTCGCCGCGCGGGGGGCGGTGGTGGTCCTCGCCCAGCAGGGCGAGCGCCTGATGGAACGCCACCTGGACACCGAGGCCTCGGCCCTGCTGGCCGCGCACCTGACCGGCCTCGGCGTGGAGATCCACACCGAATGCCGGGTCCGCGGCCTGATCACGTCCGCGGCGCCGCGGGGACATCGCGAGGTCACCGGGGTCGAACTCGCCGACGGCTACCGCCTCGACGCCGACCTCGTCGTCCTCGCCTGCGGCGTACGCCCCCGCGTCGGCCTCGCCCGGGCCGCCGGGCTGGACGTCCGCACCGGCGTCGTGGTCGACGACCACCTGCGCACCAGCGACCCCCGCATCCACGCGATCGGCGACTGCGCCGAGCACGCCGGCCAGGTGTACGGCCTGGCGGGCGCCGCCCTGGAGCAAGCCGACGCCCTCGCCGCGGTCCTCACCGGAACCCCCGCGCGCTACACCGGCACCCGCGCCCTCACCCGCCTCACCCTCGGCGGAACCGAGAACGGCTCCCTGGACCTCGCCGCCTTCGGCGAGACCACCCCCCGCCCCGGCGACGACGTGGTCCGCCTCGCCGACGCCACCCGCCGGACCTACCGCAAGGTCGTCCTGCGCGACGACCGGCTCGTCGGCGGGGTACTGCTCGGCGAGCTCTCCACCGTGGGCGCCCTCGCCCGCACCTGGGAGGGCGACGAGTCCCCGCACGACCTGTTCCACCTGCTCACCGACGACGGAGGCCACTGAGATGACCGAGCCCCTGCCCACGATCGTGCTCATCGGGCACGGCATGGTCGGCCAGCGCTACCTCGAAGCGCTCGCCGAGCGCGGGGTCACCGCCACGCACCGGATCACCGTGCTCTGCGAAGAGCCCCGGCCCGCCTACGACCGCGTGCACCTGACCTCGTACTTCTCCGGCAGCACCGCCGAGGACCTGTCCATGACCCCCGCCGGGTTCATGGAGGAGCACGGCATCGCCCTCCACCTCGACGACCCCGCCGAGCACATCGACCGTGCCGGCCGTACCGTCACCGCCCGCTCCGGGCGGGTGTTCCCGTACGACGTCCTGGTCCTGGCCACCGGCAGCTACCCCTTCGTGCCGCCCGTCCCCGGCAAGGACGCCCCCGGCTGCTTCGTCTACCGCACGATCGAGGACCTGCTCGCGATCGAGGAGTACGCCAGGACCCGGACCAGCGGCGCGGTCGTCGGCGGCGGCCTGCTCGGGCTGGAGGCCGCCGGAGCCCTCCAGGGCCTCGGCCTCACCACCCGCATCGTCGAGTTCGCCCCGCGCCTGATGCCCGTCCAGGTCGACGAGGGCGGCGGCGCGGCCCTGCTGCGCACCATCGAGTCGATGGGCCTGACCGTCCACACCGGGGTCGGCACGCAGGAGGTGGTGACCGGCGAGGACGGCCGCGTCAGCGGCATGCGCCTGTCCGACGGCTCGACCGTCGACACCGACCTCGTCGTCTTCTCCGCGGGCGTCCGCCCCCGCGACCAGCTGGCCCGTGACGCCGGACTGGACGTCGGCGAGCGCGGCGGCGTCGCGGTCGACGCCCGCTGCCGCACCTCCGATCCGCACGTCTACGCCATCGGCGAGTGCGCCCTCGCCGTGGACGGCCGGGTCTACGGCCTGGTCGCCCCCGGCTACGAGATGGCCGAGACGGCCGCCGAGGACCTGCTGGGCCGGGAGAAGGAGTTCACCGGGGCCGACCTCTCCACCAAGCTCAAGCTGCTCGGCGTGGACGTGGCCTCCTTCGGCGACGCCCACGGCGCCGCCCCCGGCAGCCTCGACGTCGTCTGGTCGGACTCCCGTTCCGGCGTCTACAAGAAGCTGGTCGTCTCCCCCGACGGGGTCCTGCTCGGCGGGGTGCTGGTCGGCGACGCGGACTCCTACGGCCTGCTGCGCCCACTCACCGGCAGCGTCCCGCCCGTCGCCCCCGAACAGCTGGTACTGCCCGCCGGGGTGGGCGCGCCGGTCGCGCTCGGCCCGTCCTCGCTCCCCGACCACGCCGTGATCTGCTCCTGCCACAACGTCACGAAGAAGGCCATCGCCGCCTGCGCGAGCCTCGCCGAGGTCAAGAAGTGCACCAAGGCGGGCACCGGCTGCGGCAGTTGCGTCAAGGTGATCGGCCAGCTGCTGCCGGCCGCCGCCGACCAGGGGCTGTGCGGCTGCTTCCCGTACACCCGCTCCGAGCTGTACGAGATCGTCCGCACCCGCCGGCTGACCTCGTACCAGGAGATCCTGGACGGGCACGGCCGCCCCGAGGCGCGGGGCGGCGACGGCTGCGAGGTCTGCAAGCCCACCGTCGGTTCGATCATCGCCTCGCTCGCCCCGACCCTCGGCGCCAGCGGCTACGTCCTGGACGGCGAGCAGGCCGCCCTCCAGGACACCAACGACCACTTCCTGGCGAACATGCAGCGCAACGGCTCGTACTCGGTCGTCCCGCGCATCCCGGGCGGCGAGATCACCCCCGACAAGCTGATCGTGATCGGCGAGGTGGCCCGCGACTTCGGCCTCTACACGAAGATCACCGGCGGTCAGCGGATCGACCTCTTCGGGGCGAGCGTGGACCAGCTCCCCCGCATCTGGGCCCGGCTCGTCGACGCCGGTTTCGAGTCCGGGCACGCCTACGGGAAGGCCCTGCGGACGGTGAAGTCCTGTGTGGGGCAGACCTGGTGCCGCTACGGGGTCCAGGACAGCGTCCGGATGGCCATCGACCTGGAGCTGCGCTACCGCGGGCTGCGCGCCCCGCACAAACTGAAGTCGGCGGTGTCCGGCTGCGCCCGCGAGTGCGCGGAGGCGCAGAGCAAGGACTTCGGGGTCATCGCCACGGCGAGTGGCTGGAACCTGTACGTCGGCGGCAACGGCGGGGCCACCCCGCGCCACGCCGACCTCCTGGCCCAGGACCTCTCGGACGCGGAACTGGTGCGGCTGATCGACCGGTTCCTGATGTTCTACATCCGCACCGCCGACCGGCTGGAGCGGACGTCCACCTGGCTGGAGCGGCTGGAGGGGGGCCTGGCGCACCTGCGGGACGTCATCGTGCACGACTCGCTCGGGCTGTGCGCGGAGCTGGAGTCCCTGATGGCCGACCACGTGGCGCACTACCGGGACGAGTGGGCCGAGACGCTCCAGGACCCGGAGCGGCTGCGCCGGTTCGTGTCCTTCGTGAACGCGCCCGGTGCCCCCGACCCGACCGTGAGGTTCGTCCCCGAGCGCGACCAGGTCAAGCCCGACCTGGCCGTCCTGACCATAGGAGGTGCCGTCCGATGACCGTGGAACTGCAAGTGGCCCAGGGCTGGCTGACGGTGTGCGAACTGTCCTCGCTGGTCCCCGGGCGCGGGGTCGCGGCCCTGCTGCCCGACGGGAGCCAGGCCGCGGTGTTCGTGGACCGCGCGGGGCGCCCGTACGCCATCGGCAACCAGGACCCCTTCACCGGGGCGCACGTGCTCTCGCGCGGGCTGGTGGGGGCCGTGGCGGGCCGGCCCTTCGTGGCCTCGCCGCTGCTGAAGCAGCGCTTCGACCTGGAGTCGGGGCGCTGCCTGGACGACGAGGAGGTGGCGGTCCGGACCTACCCAGTGCGGACCGCCGCGACCTCGTGATCATCGGGTGGACGGTCAGCCCTGGTCCTGGATCACGGCCGGGTCCATCCACATGATCTCCCAGGTGTGGCCGTCGAGGTCGTCGAAGGCGCGGCCGTACATGACGCCGTGGTCCTGGGCGGGGCGGGGCTCGGTGGCGCCGGCCGCCAGGGCCCCGTCCACCAGCTCGTCGACGGCGGTGCGGCTGGGGGCGCTCAGACAGAGCAGCACCTCGGAGGTCTTCGTCGCGTCCGCGATCTCCTTGTGGGTGAAGTCCTTGTAGCGGTCCTCGGTCAGTAGCATCGCGACGATGGTGTCGCTGATGACCATCGAGGCGCAGTTCTCGTCGGTGAACTGGGCGTTGAAGGTGTAGCCCAGCTTGCCCCAGAAGGTCTTGCTGGCCTCCAGGTCCTTGACCGGCAGGTTGACGAAGATCATGGTGGCGGACATCGGGTCCCTCATCTCTCGGGTGCGGCACGCGGTGCGTGCCGTTCGGTGTTTTCGAGAGGTAGACCGCGGGGCCGGGAGAAACTCATCGCTGCCCCGCGAATTGTTTTCGGGACGGCGGATCCCGCCCTGCGCCGAGGATTGAACGTCGAGCGGTCGCTCGTGCGTCATGAGGAGTTGGCGCCCCGGCAACTGGCGCCTCCTAGGTTCCTCCACGCGTGCGACCCCGCGCTCGACCGGGTGCGGGGGCCTTCCTCCCACAGGAGTGACCGTGGAACGTCGTACCTTCCTGCGCGGCGCCGTCATCGGCTCGTCGGCCGCCGCCTTCGGCGGCACGTTGATGCACGGGGCCGCCTACGCGGCGCCCGCCCAGCCCGGCCCCGGACCCTACGGGGCCCTCGGCGCGGCGGACGCCAACGGCATCATGCTGCCCAGCGGCTTCAGCAGCCGGGTGATCGCCCGCTCGGGCCAGCCGGTCGGCGGCACCTCGTACACGTGGCACAGCGCCCCCGACGGCGGTGCGTGTTTCGCCGACGGCTCGGGCTGGATCTACGTCTCCAACTCGGAGATCAACCCCTCCGGCGGGACGAGCGCCGTGAAGTTCAACTCCTCCGGCACCGTCACCGGCGCCTACCGGATCCTCTCCGACACCCGGCAGAACTGCGCGGGCGGCAAGACCCCGTGGAACACCTGGCTGTCCTGCGAGGAGGTCGACCGCGGCTTCGTCTACGAGACCGACCCGTACGGCGTGAACGCGGCCGTGCAGCGTCCCGCGATGGGCCGCTTCAAGCACGAGGCGGCCGCCGCCGACCCGGTGCGCCAGGTGATCTACCTGACCGAGGACGAGACGAGCGGCTGCTTCTACCGGTTCATCCCGACCACCTGGGGCGACCTCTCCTCCGGCACCCTCCAGGTCCTCAAGGCCGGCACCGCCGCCTCGGGCTCCTTCACCTGGGCCAACGTCCCCGACCCGGACGGCTCCCCGACCGCGACCCGCAGCCAGGTGTCCGGCTCGAAGAAGTTCAACGGCGGCGAGGGCTGCCACTACGCCAACAACACCGTCTGGTTCACCACCAAGGGCGACAACCGCGTCTGGCAGCTCAACCTCACCGACAGCACGTACGAACTGGCCTACGACGACTCCCTCGTGCCCGGCGGCGCGGCCCCGCTGACGGGCGTCGACAACGTCACGGGGTCCTCCTTCGGCGACCTGTACGTCGCCGAGGACGGCGGCAACATGGAGATCTGCGTGATCACCCCGGACGACGTGGTGGCGCCCTTCCTGCGGATCACCGGCCAGTCCTCCTCGGAGATCACCGGCCCGGCCTTCTCCCCGGCCGGCAACCGCCTCTACTTCTCCAGCCAGCGCGGCACCACCGGCAGCTCCTCCGCCGGCATCACGTACGAGGTCACGGGCCCCTTCCGCGTCTGACCCCACCCTCCAGCCCCGCACACCTCCAGCCCCGCCGCACCCTCCAACCCGGCACACCCTCCAACCCGGCACACCCTCCAGCCCCGCCGCACCATCCAGCCCCGCCGGCGTTTGAGGCGACGGGGTCCGGGGCGGAGCCCCGATCTTCCAGCCCCGCCGGCGTTTGAGGCGCGGGGGCTCGGGGGCAGCGCCCCCGCAACGGCGCCGCGCCCGAACGCACGACCGCCCCGACGGGCCGAACCCCGTCGGGGCCCGGCGGCCGCGTTCACGACGCCACCGCCCCACCCTTCAGCAGCGCGGCCCCCAGCGGCGTCACGGTGTGCAGCACGGCGTTCCCCCGCCGCAACGTGGTGACCAGCCCCGCCTCCCGCATCACACACGCGTGCTGGCTCGCGGACGCCAGCGAGACCCCGGCCCGGCGCGCCAGCTCACTGGTGGTCGCCCCGTCCCCTATGGCCCGCAGCACCACCGACCGGGTGTGCCCCACCAGCTTGCCCAGGGTGCGCTGGCGCTGCTCCTCCACGGGCCGCGCCGCCTCACCCCCCGCCGGCGCCGAGGCCAACTGCGCCGCCGCCGGATAGACCAGCACCGGAGGCAGCTCCGGATCGTGCAGGGTCACCGCGGTGCGCCGGCAGAAGAAGGACGGCTGGAGCAGCAGCCCGCGCCCCCGCAGTCGTACGTCCCGGTCCACCGGGTAGTCGCACTCCAGCACCGGCGCCCGCCAGCGCAGCATCGGCGGCAGCGAGTCCAGCAGCTCGTCCGCGCCCCCGTCCAGCAGGGCCCGGCCGCGGGCGGCGCGCTCGGCCTCGATCTGCGCCTGGATGTGCGTCCAGTACGGCTCCACGGCGGCCCGGTGGTACGCGCGGAGCTCGCCCAGGAGCCGCGGCAGCTGCTTGGCGCCGCCGTCCGTGAACTCCCGTAGCCGCGGCGTCATCGGCGCACCGGCGGCCAGCAGCTGGAGCTCGCGCCGCATGCGCTCGGGACGGATCCCGCGCAGCGCGTCGAGGCCCACGTCCCACCCGTACTGCCCCTCCACAGGGGTCAGGAAATCGGGGAAATAACCACGACTCGGTATGAGCATACCGAGCGTGCGTGTTTCACTATTCAACCTGCTCCGGGTTTCCGTACGCCATTCACCGAACAACCGGGCGTCACGCCGGTCTCTTAAGCGGTGAAAGCTGAGAATCGTTTCCCACAACGCATCGGGACGCCCTGCCATCCGTACGCGTGCCAGGTCCACTCCAGTGAAATGGATACGCAGCACCGAACCCCCACCTGTGCAACCGCAATCCCCCCGCCCCATGAGTATGCACGCCGTCACACGTGGTCACCACGCCCTTTCAGCCACAGTTGAAACCCCTTTCGGCAGGGGCGTGACAACCGAAATCCTGTACTCCGCCGGGCACACTCCGATGCGACCGAAACGCTCCGCGAAGGCCGTGGGGGGCTTTGCGGGGCCTGGCGGTCGGTCGCACCGGGAAGCGCCGACGTGCCCGGCAGAATGACAGCGGCGGTGGACGGGTGGGGATCCGTCCACCGCCTGCTGGCGTAAAGATTTGTTGAACAACGGAAATAGGCGCGCCCGCCACCGGGCAGTCAGGGAACCCGGGGGCAGGCGCGGTCTATGGGAGCCCTTGGCAGGGCCGGGGGGTCAGCGGCTGTCGCTGCCCTTCGACTCGGCGGCCGCACGACCGGCCTCCAGGCGCGCCACCGGAATCCGGAAGGGCGAGCAGGAGACGTAGTCGAGGCCGACCTCGTGGAAGAAGTGGACGGACTCGGGGTCGCCGCCGTGCTCACCGCAGACGCCGAGCTTGAGGTCGGGGCGGGTGGCCCGGCCCTGCTCGACCGCGTGGCGCACGAGCGAGCCGACGCCGTCCTTGTCGATGGTCTCGAAGGGCGAGACCCCGAAGATGCCCTTCTCCAGGTACGCGGTGAAGAAGCTGGCCTCGACGTCGTCGCGGGAGAAGCCCCACACCGTCTGGGTCAGGTCGTTCGTACCGAACGAGAAGAACTGCGCGGCCTCGGCGATCTGGGCGGCGGTCAGCGCGGCGCGCGGCAGCTCGATCATGGTGCCGATGGACAGCTTGAGGCTGGTGCCGGTGGCGGCCTCGACCTCGGCGATGACCTGGTCGGCCTCCTCGCGGACGATCTCCAGCTCCTGGACGGTGCCCACGAGCGGGACCATGATCTCGGCGCGCGGGTCGCCCTTGGCGTTCTTGCGCTCGGCCGCGGCCTCGGCGATCGCCCGGACCTGCATCTTGAACAGGCCGGGGATGACCAGGCCGAGGCGGACACCGCGCAGACCCAGCATCGGGTTCTGCTCGTGCAGCTTGTGCACGGCCTGGAGCAGGCGCAGGTCGTTCTCGTTGGCGTCCTGGCGGGACTCGGCGAGGGCGACGCGCACCGACAGCTCGGTGATGTCGGGCAGGAACTCGTGCAGCGGCGGGTCGAGCAGGCGGACGGTGACGGGCAGGCCGTCCATCGCCTCGAACAGCTCGACGAAGTCCTTCTTCTGCAGCGGCAGGAGGGCGTTGAGCGCCTCCTCGCGCTCGCCGTCGGTGTCCGCGAGGATCAGTCGCTCCACCAGTTCGCGGCGCTCGCCGAGGAACATGTGCTCGGTGCGGCACAGGCCGATGCCCTGGGCGCCGAAGCGGCGGGCGCGCGCCGCGTCCTCGGCGTTGTCGGCGTTGGCGCGCACCCGCAGGCGGCGGACGCGGTCCGCGTAGGCCATGATCCGGTGCACGGCGGCGACGAGCTCGTCGGCGTCGTCGGCGCCGGCGTGCATGCGGCCCTCGAAGTACTCGACGACCGGGGAGGGTACGACGGGTACCTCACCGAGGTACACCTTGCCCGTGGAGCCGTCGATGGAGACGACGTCGCCCTCTTCGATGACCGTCTCGCCGACCGTCATGCGGCGGCGCTTGGTGTCGACGTCGAGCTCCTCGGCGCCGCAGACGCAGGTCTTGCCCATGCCGCGGGCGACGACGGCGGCGTGCGAGGTCTTGCCGCCGCGCGAGGTCAGGATGCCCTCGGAGGCGATCATGCCGTCCAGGTCGTCCGGGTTGGTCTCGCGGCGGATCAGGATGACCTTCTCGCCGGAGCGGGACCACTTGACGGCCGTGTACGAGTCGAAGACGGCCTTGCCGACGGCCGCGCCCGGGGAGGCGGCGATGCCGCGGCCGAGCAGGGTCGTCTTGGCGCCCTCGTCGAAGCGCGGGAACATCAGCTGCGCGAGCTGGTGGCCGCTGACGCGCTGGAGGGCCTCGGCCTCGTCGATCAGGCCCTGGTCCACGAGCTGGGTGGCGATGCGGAAGGCGGCGCCGGCGGTGCGCTTGCCGACACGGGTCTGGAGCATCCACAGCTGGCCGCGCTCGATGGTGAACTCGATGTCGCAGAGATCCTTGTAGTGGGTCTCCAGCGTCGTCATGATCGTCATGAGCTGGTCGTACGAGGCCTTGTCGATGGTCTCCAGGTCCGCGAGCGGCACGGTGTTGCGGATGCCCGCCACCACGTCCTCGCCCTGGGCGTTCTGGAGGTAGTCGCCGTAGACGCCCGCGTGGCCGCTGGCGGGGTCGCGGGTGAAGGCGACGCCGGTGCCGGAGTCGGGGCCCAGGTTGCCGAAGACCATGGAGCAGATGTTGACCGCGGTGCCCAGGTCGCTCGGGATGCGCTCCTGGCGGCGGTAGAGCTTGGCGCGGTCGGTGTTCCACGAGTTGAAGACGGCCTCGACGGCGAGGTCCATCTGCTCGCGGGCGTCCTGCGGGAACTCGCGGCCGGCTTCCTTCGCCACGATCTTCTTGAAGTGCTTGACCAGCTTCTTCAGGTCGGCGGCGTCGAGGTCGGTGTCGACGGTGACCTTCTTGGCGGCCTTGGCCTCGTCGAGGGCGTCCTCGAAGAGCTCGCCGTCGACGCCGAGGACGGTCTTGCCGAACATCTGGATGAGGCGGCGGTACGAGTCCCACGCGAAGCGCTCGTCACCGGCCTGGGAGGCGAGGCCGGTCACGGACTCGTCGGAGAGACCGATGTTCAGGACGGTGTCCATCATGCCGGGCATCGAGAACTTGGCTCCGGATCGGACGGAGACCAGCAGCGGGTCGTCCGACTGTCCGAGCTTCTTGCCCATCTTCGCCTCGAGGGCCGCAAGGTGGGCGCTGACCTCTTCGCGCAGCGCGGCCGGGGCCGTGCCGCTCTCGAGGTAGACCTTGCAGGCCTCGGTGGTGATGGTGAAGCCGGGAGGGACCGGCAGACCCAGGTTGGTCATCTCGGCGAGGTTGGCTCCCTTGCCGCCGAGAAGGTCCTTGAGGTCGCGGTTTCCCTCGGTGAAGTCGTAGACGAACTTCTGATCTTTGTTTTCCGACACGGGTCTCGACTCCTCGAGGCTCGGTGGCTGCCCTGACGGCCAGGAACATACCCAGATCGAAGGCTTCTGGGTACGTCCACTTGGTCGTCATGCGGCTGTAACCACCCGTGCGCCAGCAGATCGAAAGTAACTCATGGGTAATCAGAAAGTACCAAGAGCGTTCACCTCTCGAAGGAAGAGGGGGCCTCTGAGGCTAGATCACGCTCGGATGAGCGATCATCGATCCATTTGCGTTCAAGAGTTGAACGCACAAAGGGTGGCACCCAGTGCCACCCTTTGAAAGTCTTACCCGTGACTTCAGTGCTCATCTGAGCGAAACCCTTCCCATGCGTGGCGTATATCACGCACCACGGAGGGCGATTTGTCAGCCTCCGGAGGTGTCCAGTTCAGCGTCCTCGCTCACACCCGCGCAGTCGTACGGGTCCTTCAGCCAGCCGTCCGGCAGGACAACTCGGTTGTTTCCGGACGTCCGACCGCGCGGGCCGTCCGCACTCTCGGGCCACGCCTGGTCCAGGTCCAGCTCGCTCAGATGAGCGTCCAGCTCGGCCAGGGAGGAGGTGACCGCGAGCTTCTGGCGCATCTCGGACCCGACCGAGAAGCCCTTCAGGTACCAGGCCACGTGCTTACGGAAGTCGATCACCCCGCGGGCCTCGTCGCCGATCCACTCCCCCAGCAGCTGTGCGTGCCGGTGCATGGTGGCCGCGACCTCGCGCAGGGTCGGCTTGTGGAAGTCCTCAGGACGGCCCTCGAAGGCCGCCACCAGGTCGTTGAACAGCCACGGCCGCCCCAGGCAGCCGCGGCCCACCACCACGCCGTCGCAGCCGGTCTCGCGGACCATGCGCAGGGCGTCCTCGGCGCACCAGATGTCGCCGTTGCCGAGCACGGGGATCTCCGGCACGTGCTCCTTGAGCCGCGCGATGGCGTCCCAGTCGGCGGTGCCGCCGTAGTGCTGGGCCGTGGTCCGTCCGTGCAGGGCTATCGCGGTGACCCCCTCCTCGACGGCGATCCGGCCGGCGTCGAGGTAGGTGAGGTGGTCGTCGTTGATGCCCTTGCGCATCTTCATGGTGACCGGCAGGTCGCCGGCGCCCGCGACGGCCTCGCGGAGGATCGCGCGGAGCAGGTGGCGCTTGTACGGGAGGGCCGAGCCGCCACCCTTGCGGGTGACCTTGGGGACCGGGCAGCCGAAGTTGAGGTCGATGTGGTCGGCGCGGTCCTCTTCGACGATCATCCGGACGGCCTTGCCGACCGTCGCCGGGTCGACCCCGTACAGCTGAATCGAGCGGGGCTTCTCGGTCTCGTCGAAGTGGATCAGCTGCATGGTCTTCTCGTTGCGCTCGACCAGGGCGCGGGTCGTGATCATCTCGCTCACGAACAGCCCCTTGCCGCCCGAGAACTCGCGGCAGAGGGTACGGAACGGGGCGTTGGTGATGCCGGCCATGGGCGCGAGCACCACCGGGGGCTGCACGGTGTGCGGGCCGATCGCGAGAGGCGGGGGGAGCGTGGTCATCCGCCCATTGTCCCGCATGCCGAGGGGGTGTGGCGGACGTAGCATCGGCGGCATGATCGAGCCGAGTCCCCGGCAGCGCATGCTCGTCCTGGCGATCTGCTGCATGAGCCTGCTGATCGTCAGCCTCGACAACACCGTGCTCAACGTCGCGCTGCCGTCCATGCGCCGAGAACTCGACGCCTCGGTCGCGGGGCTGCAGTGGACCATCGACGCGTACACCCTGGTCCTGGCCTCGCTGCTGATGCTCGCGGGCTCCACGGCCGACCGGATCGGCCGCCGCAAGGTGTTCGTGGCCGGCCTGCTGGCCTTCGGCCTGGGCTCCCTGCTGTGCTCGCTCGCCCCCAGCCTCGGCTGGCTCATCGTCTTCCGGATGGTGCAGGCGGTCGGGGGCGCGATGCTCAACCCGGTGGCGATGTCGATCATCACCAACACCTTCACCGATCCGGCCGAGCGGGCCCGGGCCATCGGTGTGTGGGGCGCGGTCGGCGGCGTCTCCATGGCCGCGGGGCCCCTGATCGGCGGGGTGCTGGTGGATTCGGTCGGCTGGCGCTCGATCTTCCTGATCAACCTGCCGATCGGTCTGGCGGCGCTCGCGCTGACCCTGCGCCACATCCCGGAGTCCCGGGCCGCCCGGCCCCGGCGTCCGGACCCGGTGGGCCAGGTGCTGGTCATCGCCCTGCTCGGCAGCCTGACGTACGGGATCATCGAGGCCCCGGCCGCCGGGTGGCGCTCGCCGCTGATCATGGGGTGCGCGGTCGTGGCCGTGGCCTCGCTCGTGGGGCTGCTGGTCTACGAGCCCCGGCGCGAGGAGCCGCTGATCGACCTGCGGTTCTTCCGGAGCGCGCCCTTCAGCGGGTCGACCGTGATCGCGATCAGCGCCTTCGCCGGTCTGGCCGGCTTCCTCTTCCTGAACACGCTCTACCTCCAGGACGTACGGGGGCTCAGCGCCCTGCACGCCGGGCTCTACATGCTGCCGATGGCGGCCCTGACCGTCCTCTTCGCGCCGCTGGCGGGGCGGCTGGTGGGCAGCCGGGGGCCGCGGATCTGCCTGCTGATCGCGGGCGTGGCGATGGCGTCGAGCGGGCTGCTGTTCGCCCTGTTCGAGGCCGAGACCTCCAACCCGCTGCTGTTCACCGGGTACGTGCTCTTCGGGCTCGGCTTCGGCATGGTGAACGCGCCGATCACCAATACGGCGGTGTCCGGCATGCCGCGCTCCCAGGCGGGCGTCGCGGCCGCCATCGCCTCGACCAGCCGCCAGACCGGCGGCACGCTGGGCGTCGCGGTCATCGGCTCGGTCCTGGCGGCGGGGCTGGCCGGCGGCTCCGACTTCTCCGGGGCGGCCCAGCCGGCCTGGTGGATCATCACGCTGTGCGGGCTGTCGGTGCTGGTCGTGGGGGCGGTGACGAGCGGCAGCTGGGCCCGGGCGACGGCGGAGCGCACGGCCCGCAGCCTGGAGGAGCCCGTCAGTCCGTCCGCGACCGCGGGTTCACCGCGCGGCTGACCGCGGAAGCCGCGCGGGCGTACCCACTGCTGCTCCGACAGCCTTCGAACTCCTGCTCCAACGCCGAACACGCCGCCTTCGACCTCGTCGAGGGCGGCGTTCGTCGTGCCCGGGACGGCCTCCCGAGGCGGCGGCCCGGGCCTGCGGATCCCCGCCTGACACTGACGAGTGACAGATGTTGAAATCTGTCAGCCGTCATGCCATTCTCGTTGCATGACGACGAATGAGATCACCCAGAAGACCACCCAGACGACCACCCTCGGCAGCACCGGCCCCTCCGTCTTCCCGCTGGGGCTGGGCTGCATGGGGATGTCCGCCCTCTACGGCGAGGCCGACCGCGCGGAGTCCCTCGCGACCATCCACGCCGCCCTGGACGCGGGCGTCACGCTGCTCGACACCGGCGACTTCTACGGCATGGGCCACAACGAGCTGCTGATCAACGAAGCCCTGCGGACGGCACCCGCCGCGGCCCGCGACCGGGCGCTGACCAGCGTCAAGTTCGGCGCGCTGCGCACGGTCGAGGGCGGGTTCACCGGCTATGACGGGCGGCCCGCGGCCGTCAGGAACTTCCTGGCCTACTCGCTCCAGCGGCTCGACCGGGACCACATCGACATCTACCGGATCGCCCGCGTGGACCCGGACGTGCCGATCGAGGAGACGGTGGGGGCCATCGCCGAGGCGGTCCAGGCCGGACACGTGCGCCACATCGGCCTGTCCGAGGTCGGCGCGGACACCATGCGCCGCGCCGCCGCCGTGGCCCCGATCTCCGACCTCCAGATCGAGTACTCGCTGATATCCCGCGGCATCGAGGAGGAGATCCTGCCGGCCGCCCGCGAGCTCGGGATCGGGATCACGGCATACGGAGTGCTGTCCCGCGGCCTGATCAGCGGCCACTTCACCCGCGACCGCGCCCTGGCCCCGGGGGACTTCCGCGGGATGAGCCCGCGCTTCCAGGGCGGCAACCTCGACCGGAACCTCGATCTGGTCGAGGCCCTGCGCAAGGTGGCCGACGACAAGGGGGTCAGCGTCGCCCAGACCGCGATCGCCTGGGTGCTCGCGCAGGGCCCCCGGCAGGGCGTGGACCTCGTGCCCCTGGTGGGCGCGCGGCGCCGGGACCGGCTCGCCGAGGCACTGGGTGCCATGGACATCAGGTTCAGCGCCGCGGACCTGGCGGCCATCGAGGAGGCCGTGCCCGCCGGCGCGGCGGCCGGCGAGAGGTACCCGGAGGCCCAGATGGCCCACCTCGACAGCGAGCACTGAGCTGACGGTACGGTCGTACCCATGCCCCCCGCTGCCGCCGAGCCCCTGACCCCCGAGCGCATCCTCGAGACCACCGAGGAGGTGCTGCGCCGCTTCGGCCCCACCAAGGCGACCGTGGTGGACGTGGCGCGCGCCCTCGGTGTCAGCCACGGCAGTGTGTACCGCCACTTCCCGTCCAAGGCGGCGCTGCGCGAGGCCGTCACGGACCGCTGGCTGGCCAAGAGCGTGGTCCGGCTGGAGGAGATCGCCTCGGCCCCCACCGGGAGCGCCCCCACCAAGCTGGAGGCGTGGCTCGGGGCTCTCTTCGAGGCCAAGCGCCACAAGGCGGGCGCGGATCCGGAACTGTTCGCCACCTACACCGTGCTGCTCGCCGAGAACAGCGGCGTGGTGGACGCGCATCTGGCCGAGCTGATCGACCAGCTGGCCCGGATCATCGCGGAGGGCGTCGCTGCCGGGACGCTCGCCGCCGAGGACGTGCCGGCCGCCGCCCGGGCGGTCTTCGACGCCACCGGCCGCTTCCACGACCCGCAGTACGCGGCGGACTGGCTCTCCCCCACGATCTTCACGGAGTTCGAGGCGGTCACCACGCTGATCATCAGGGGTCTGCGCGCCTGACCCGGGTCGGCGAGGCCCGTCCGGAACCTGTCGGTCCGGAGAACTTGATGATCATTTTGGGTGCGCTCGTCTTGTACATGCCATTCCCCCCTCCGTACGGTCGCCCTACCGCACACCATCAGGCACGTTCCAGGGGGAACCTTGTCCACCCACCTAGCACGACCCGCACCTCCCGCCCGCTCGGGGGCCGCGACCGCCATCGGCTGGATCCTGACCATCGGCCTCAACGTGGTCGCGCCGATCATCACGTACAACATGCTCGTGGACGACCACGGCTGGAGCGAGTTCTCGGCGCTGCTCCTCAGCAGCGTGTGGCCCGTGCTCGACAGCGTCATCGTCGTGGCCTGGCACCGCAAGCTCGACGAATTCGCCATGGTCACCCTGGTGTTCATAGTGATCACGGCGGCGGTCACGCTCGTCGGTGACCCCTCGGCGCGGGCCCTGCTGGTCAAGGACTCCGCCGTGACCGGGCTGTTCGGGCTGCTGTGCCTGTCCACGCTGCTGGCGAAGCGCCCGCTGATGTTCTACTTCGGCCGCAAGTTCGCCACCGACGGCACGCCCGAGAGCACGGCCTGGTGGAACGGCCTGTGGCAGTACGAGGGCTTCCGGACTTCGCTGACCCGGATGACCCTGGTCTGGGGCGTCGCCTACGTCGTCGAGGCCGTCGTCCGCATCATCCTGGCGTACACGCTGAGCACCAAGACCATGGTGGTCCTCAGCCCGATCATGATCTACACGGTGCTCGGCGCGCTGGGCGTGTGGACCGCCCTGTACGGCAAGCGCTCCCAGGCGGAGGGCGAGCGCCGCGCCGCCGCCGTGGCCCAGGCGGCCGAAGCCGAGGCGGCCGGGGCGGCCGGGGGCTCCCCGGCCTGATCCGCCGCGCAAGACGAAAAGACCGGTGGCCCGGTGCGCGAGGAGCGCACCGGGCCACCGGTCTTCGTGCGGCCTAGCAGCCGAGCAGGCGGCTGCCGAGGTAGGTCTGGATCTGGTCCAGGGAGACGCGCTCCTGCTTCATGGTGTCGCGCTCGCGCACGGTCACCGCGTTGTCGTCCAGGGTGTCGAAGTCGACGGTGACGCAGAACGGCGTACCGATCTCGTCCTGGCGGCGGTAGCGGCGGCCGATGGCGCCCGCGTCGTCGAACTCGATGTTCCAGAACTTGCGCAGGTCCGCGGCGAGGCCCTTGGCCTTCGGCGACAGCTGCGCGTTGCGGGACAGCGGCAGGACGGCGACCTTGATCGGGGCCAGGCGCGGGTCGAGGCGCATCACGGTGCGCTTCTCCATGACGCCCTTGGCGTTCGGGGCCTCGTCCTCGACGTACGCGTCGAGCATGAAGGCGAGCATGGCGCGGTTGACACCGGCCGCCGGCTCGATGACGTACGGGGTGTACTTCTCCTTGGACTCCTGGTCGAAGTACACGAGGTCCTGGCCGGAGGCGGCGGAGTGGGCCTTGAGGTCGAAGTCGGTGCGGTTGGCGACGCCTTCGAGCTCGGAGAACTCGTTGCCACCGAAGTTGAAGCGGTACTCGATGTCGGCGGTGCGCTTCGAGTAGTGGGACAGCTTCTCCTTCGGGTGCTCGTACCAGCGGATGTTCTCCTCGCGGATGCCGAGGTCGCGGTACCAGTTCCACCGCTCCTGCATCCAGTACTCCTGCCACTGCTCGTCCTCGCCCGGCTTGACGAAGAACTCCATCTCCATCTGCTCGAACTCGCGCGTGCGGAAGATGAAGTTGCCGGGAGTGATCTCGTTGCGGAAGGACTTGCCCATCTGCGCGATGCCGAACGGCGGCTTCTTGCGCGAGGTGACCTGCACGGTGGCGAAGTTGGTGAAGATGCCCTGGGCGGTCTCGGGGCGCAGGTACGCCTTGGAGCCGGTGTCCTGGGTGGGGCCGAGGTGCGTCTCCAGCATGCCGGAGAACTGCTTCGGCTCGGTGAACTGGCCCTTCACGCCACAGTGGGGGCAGTTGATGTCGGCGAGGCCGTTGGCCGGCGGGCGGCCGTGCTTGGCCTCGTACGCCTCTTCAAGGTGGTCCGCGCGGTGGCGCTTGTGACAGGCGGTGCACTCGGTCAGCGGGTCCGAGAAGGTCGCGACGTGACCGGAGGCCACCCAGACCTCGGGGGCCAGGATCACGGACGAGTCGATGCCGACGACGTCCTCACGCCCGGTGACCATCGCCTTCCACCACTGGCGCTTGATGTTCTCCTTGAGCTCGACACCCAGCGGGCCGTAATCCCAGGCAGCCCGGGAGCCGCCGTAGATCTCACTGCACGGGAAAACGAAGCCACGGCGCTTGCTCAGGCTGACGATGGTGTCGATCTTGTCGGCGGCCACGGTGCTCTCTTCATTACGAGGACGAACGGCGAAGTCTTTAGGTTACCGGCGCCCGCACCCCCCCTTTCAAATCGGATCCTCCTCCACGGCCGCCCGCCCGGCCTCCCCACCAGGGTTTTTGACAATCGTTTCCATTTTTGATGAAAATGGATGTCATGAACGTACGACGCCTCATACCCACCGCCGTCCTCGCCGGAGCCGTCGCCCTCGGCGCCACGGCCCTCACCGCCTGCTCCGGAGCGGGCGCCACCGGCGGCAAGGACGGCAAGCTCGGCGTGACGGCGTCGTTCTATCCGATGCAGTTCCTCGCCGAGCAGATCGGCAAGGACCACGTGAAGGTCCACGGCCTGACCAAGCCGGGCGTCGAACCGCACGACCTGGAGATCACCCCGCGGCAGACCGCGCAGCTCGGCGAGGCCGACGTGGTCCTCTACCTCAAGAGCCTGCAGCCCGCCGTCGACAAGGCCGTCGCCCAGTCCGGCGTGAAGAACGTCGTCGACGCGGCGACCCTCACCAGCCTGGAGACGCACGCCTCCTCCGGCCACGACCACGGCGCCGAGGAGGGGCACTCCGAGGGCGAGGGGCACGACCACGGCCACGGCGAGGCCGGCGCGGACCCCCACGTCTGGCTCGACCCCGCCAAGTACGCGGAGATCGCCAAGGGCGTCGGCGCCGCCCTGGAGAAGGCCGACCCCGCCCACGCGGCGGACTACAAGGCGAACACCGACGAGCTGGTCGGCAGGCTGACCGCGCTGGACACGGAGTTCAAGGACGGCCTGAGGAACACGGCCTCCAGGACCTTCATCACCACCCACTCCGCCTTCGGGTACCTCGCCGAGCGCTACGGCCTGGACCAGGAGGGCATCTCCGGCGTGGACCCCGAGTCCGAGCCGAGCCCGGCCCGGATGAAGGAGCTCCAGGAGGTCGCGAAGAAGGAGAACGTCTCCACCGTGTTCTTCGAGACCCTGGCGAGCGAGAAGACCGCCAAGGTCCTCGCGTCGGACACCGGCCTGAAGACCGACGTCCTCGACCCGCTCGAGGGAATCACCGACAAGTCCCAGGGCGCTGACTACTTCGAGGTCATGCGGTCCAACCTGAAGAACCTCCAGAAGGCACTCGGTAGCAAGTGATGGCAGCAGCAGCAACGGAGGCGCGAGCCATGCAGTCAACGCCCCGCCCAGCGGACGACCAGCCCGTCATATCCCTGCGCGGGGCCACGGCCTCGCTCGGCTCGCGCCCCGTGCTGCGCGGGATCGACCTCACCGTCCACCGCGGGGAGGTCGTCGCCCTCCTCGGCGCCAACGGCTCCGGCAAGTCCACGGCCGTCCGCGCCGTGGTCGGCCAGGTCCCGCTGACCGACGGCTCCCTCAGCCTCTTCGGCACGGACTTCAAGCGCTTCCGCGACTGGTCGCGCATCGGGTACGTCCCGCAGCGCACCACCGCCGCCGGCGGCGTCCCGGCCACCGTCCGGGAGGTCGTCTCCTCCGGCCGCCTCGCCCGCTCCCGCTTCGGACTCCTGCGCAAGACCGACCGGGCCGCGATCGAGCACGCCCTGGCCCTGGTCGGCATGGACGGGCACGCCGACGTCTCGGTGGACGCCCTCTCCGGCGGCCAGCACCAGCGCGTCCTCATAGCCCGGGCACTCGCCGTCGAACCCGAACTGCTGATCATGGACGAGCCGATGGCGGGTGTGGACCTCGCCAACCAGGAGGTCCTGGCCGGCGCCCTGCGCGCGCAGGTCGCCGCCGGTTCCACCGTCCTGCTCGTGCTGCACGAACTGGGCCCGCTGGAGCCCCTGATCGACCGCGCCGTCGTCCTGCGCGACGGCTGCGTCGTCCACGACGGCCCGCCGCCGGAGGCCGTCGGCCAGCACGCCCTGCCCGGCCACGACCACGTACACCCCCACGCGGCGCACGACGCCGAGCCCCTGCGGACGGGACTGCTGAGCTGATGGACATCCTCGACTACGCCTTCATGCAGCGGGCCCTGATCGCGGCCGCCCTGGTCGGCATCACGGCCCCCGCCATCGGCACGTACCTCGTCCAGCGTCGCCAGGCGCTCATGGGCGACGGTCTCGGCCACGTCGCCATGACCGGCGTCGCCCTCGGGCTCGTGCTCCACACCAGCCCGGTCTGGATGGCCACCCTCGTCTCCGTCCTCGGCGCCGTCGGCATGGAACTGATCCGCGCCCGCGGCAGGACCAGCGGGGACGTCGCCCTCGCCATGCTCTTCTACGGCGGCCTCGCCGGCGGCGTCATGATCATCAACCTCGGGGGCGGTCAGACGGCCAGCCTCCTCGGCTCCATGTTCGGCTCGATCACCACGGTCGCCACCGAGGACGTGACCGCGATGGCGATCCTCGCCGCGTTCGTCCTCGCCGTCGCCATCGGCCTGCGCCGCCAGCTCTTCGCCGTCTGCCAGGACGAGGAGTTCGCCCGCGTCACCGGCCTGCCCGTGCGCGCGCTGAACCTGCTGATCGCGGTGACCGCGGCGGTCACCGTCACCGTCGCCATGCGCATCGTCGGCCTGCTGCTGGTCAGCGCGATGCTGGTGATCCCGGTCGCGGCCGCCCAGCGGCTCACCCGCAGCTTCGCCACCACGCTGGGCCTGGCCATGGCCATCAGCCTGACCGTCTCCCTGACCGGCACGGCGGCCACCTACTACCTGGACGTGCCCTCGGGCGCGACGATCGTCCTGCTGGCCATCGGCGTCTTCATGGTGCTGACGGCCCTGTCCGCCCCCCTGGCCAGGCGCCGGGCGAAGGCGGCCAGCACCGCCGAAGAGGTGTGCACACGGGACGACGTAAAGGTCTAGAGTCCTCGCCCGCCTGGCACAATGGCGGCAGGCCGATACGAGGAGGAACCGGTGGCGACTGCGCCTGGCGAGATGAATACCGCGCCAGTACGAGGGCGATCCACCCGGCAGCGGGCGGCCGTGGCGGCGGCGCTGGACGAGGTGGACGAGTTCCGCAGCGCCCAGGAACTCCACGACATGCTCAAGCACCGCGGCGATTCCGTGGGCCTGACCACCGTCTACCGCACCCTCCAGTCGCTCGCGGACGCCGGTGAGGTCGACGTCCTGCGCACCAGCGACGGCGAGTCCGTCTACCGCCGCTGCTCCACCGGCGATCACCACCACCACCTGGTCTGCCGCAAGTGCGGCAAGGCGGTCGAGGTGGAGGGCCCGGCCGTGGAGAAGTGGGCGGAGTCCATCGCGGCCGAGCACGGCTACGTGAACGTGGCCCACACGGTGGAGATCTTCGGCACCTGCGCCGACTGCGCCGCCGCGGGCTGACCGGGCCGGCCGCCCCCGGGTAGGACGCCGGCCCCGCTCGGCCCTAGAGCCGCCGCAGGTGCGCGTCCAGGATCGCCCGCAGCCCGGCGACGTCGGCCGGTTCCCGGATCCCCCGCTTGGGCAGGACCGTCATGGCCACCGCCTGCTTGTCGTCGCTCAGCATGACGAACGCGTCGGCCGTCTCCACGTACCTCGGCTGCGCGGCCCAGCCGATGCGCGACTCGCAGGACGCCGCCGTCAGCAGGGCGCCCGTGCCGTCGATGACGGCCCGGGTCTCCCCCGACTTCTCCAGCAGTCCGCGGAAGGCCCGCGCCTGGAGCCGCGGGCCGAACAGGGCGATCACCCACAGCAGCACGCCGGCGGCCACCAGGCCCACCGGCGCTCCGGACACGGTCCCGTCGCTCACCATCACCAGCAGGCCGACGCCGATCCCGAAGGTCCCGGCGGCGGGGAACGCCCATCTCCTGCGCCGCCCCGCGGCCGTGTGCGCGTCCCGGGCGCGCAGCGCCTGTGCCATGTCCGCCGTGGTGGTCCGGTAGACGAGCTCGACCGTCCGCTCGTCCGGCCGAACCGCCTGGTCATTCGTGTTCATGACAGCGGACCCTACCGGGGGCCCGCCTTCCGGCGGACCGCGCGGGCGCTCAGGCGGAGGTGCCCGGCTCCGGCTGGTTCGGGACGGCGCCGCCGAAGCGGCGGTCGCGCTGCGCGTACTCCAGGCAGGCCGCCCACAGGTTGCGGCGGTCGAAGTCCGGCCACAGGACGTCCTGGAAGACCATCTCGGCGTACGCGCTCTGCCAGAGCAGGTAGTTGGAGGTGCGCTGCTCCCCGCTCGGGCGCAGGAAGAGGTCCACGTCCGGCATGTCCGGGTAGTACATGTACTTCGCGAAGGTCTTCTCGTTGACCTTCGACGGGTCGAGCCGGCCGGCCGCCACGTCGCGGGCGATGGCCTGCGCCGCGTCGGCGATCTCCGCGCGGCCGCCGTAGTTCACGCAGAAGTACAGGGTCATGGCGTCGTTGTCGACGGTCTGCTCCTGGGCGACCTGGAGCTCCTGGACGACCGACTTCCACATCTTCGGCATGCGGCCGACCCACCGGATGCGGATGCCCAGCTCGTTCATCTCGTCGCGGCGGCGGCGGATGACGTCACGGTTGAAGTTCATGAGGAAGCGGACCTCGTCGGGCGAGCGCTTCCAGTTCTCCGTCGAGAAGGCGTACAGGGAGAGGTTCTTGACGCCCATCTCCAGGCAGCCCTTGAGCACGTCGAGCACGACGCCCTCGCCGACCTTGTGGCCCTCGGTGCGCGGCAGGCCGCGCTCCTTGGCCCAGCGGCCGTTGCCGTCCATGACGACCGCGACGTGGTTCGGGACGAGCTCGCCGGGGATCTTCGGCGGGACCGCGCCGGACGGGTGCGGCTCGGGAACCTTGTACTCGCGGCGAGAGCGCCCCAGAATCCCGCGTCGTGCCATGTGTCCAGCTCCTATTTCTCGACGTATCGCAGGGAGCGTAGCCCGCGCTCCAGATGCCAGTGCAGATAGGCGGAGACCAGCCCGCTGCCCTCCCGCACGTGACGCGCCTCGCAGGCGTCGGCATGCCCCCAGTCGCCCGTCAGCAGGGCGCTGAGCAGGGCGATGGCCTCAGACGAGGGTACGACGCTGCCGGGCACCCGGCAGTCGCCGCATATCACTCCGCCCGCGGCGACGGAGAAGTGCCGGTTGGGGCCGTGGATCCCGCACTTCGCGCAGTCCTCGAAGCTGGGGGCGTACCCGTTGACGGCGAGGGAGCGCAGCAGGAAGGCGTCGAGGATGAGGTGGGGTTCGTGTTCGCCGCGCGAGAGGGTGCGCAGGGCGCCGACGAGCAGCAGGTACTGCTGGACGGAGGGCTCGCCCTCGTTCTCGGTGAACCGCTCGGCGGTCTCCAGCATGGCGGTGCCGGCGGTGTAGCGGGCGTAGTCGGTGACGATGCCGTTGCCGTACGGGGCGATGATCTGGGTCTGGGTGCAGAGCGGCAGGCTGCGGCCGATCAGTTCGCTGCCGCGGGCGAAGAACTGCACGTCGGCGTGGGAGAAAGGTTCCAGCCCGGCGCCGAACTTGGACTTGGTACGCCGGACCCCGCGGGCGACGGCCCGCACCCGGCCGTGGCCCCGGGTCAGCAGCGTGATGATGCGGTCCGCCTCACCCAGCTTCTGGGTGCGCAGCACGATGCCGTCGTCGCGGAACAGACTCATGCGCCCATTGTCCCGTACGGGGATCCGCCCGCGGACAGCGATGGCCCCTCGCCCGGACGTCGGTCCGGGCGAGGGGCCAGCACCCCTTGGGAGGATCAGCCGGCGGAGGACGTCTCCGCGTCGTCCGCCTTCTCGGCGCCGGCCGGTGCGGCCACCGGCTGGGCGGGCAGCTCGGGCTTGGCGGCGTCGGGGGCCGTGGCGTCGGTGGCGGCGGTGTCGGGGGCGGTGACGGCGGAGCCGGGCGCCGTGTCGACCTCGGCAGCGGCGAGGGCCTGGGCCCCCGCCTCCGGGACGTCGTGGGCGCCGTCCTTGGCCGGGCCGTTGAAGACGAGGTTGAGGACGATGGCGGCCGTGGCACCGAGGGTGACACCGCTGTTGAGGAGCGAGGACAGGTCCGCGTCCATGTGCTTGGTGAAGAAGACCGGGACGGTCGCAGGGAGCAGGGCGAAGGCGAGGGAGACGCCGACGATCAGCGCGTTCTTCTCCTCCTTGAGGTCCACCTTGGCCAGGGTCTGGATGCCCGCCAGGGCGACCATGGCGAACATGACGGTCGCGGCGCCGCCGAGGACTCCGTGCGGGACGGCCGCGACGATCGCGGCGGCCTTGGGCAGCAGCCCCAGGATGATCATGAACACACCCGCGGCGACGACCACGAACCGGCTCTTCACCTTCGTCATCCGCACCAGGCCGACGTTCTCGGCGAAGGCGACGTACGGGAAGGAGTTGAGGACACCGCCGAGGGCGGTCGCGGCGCCGTCGGCACGCAGGGCGCGGGCCACGGTCTCGCTGTCGACCTCCTTGCCCACGATGTCGCCGACGGCGTACGTGTCACCGGTCGTCTCGACCATGGTGATCAGCATGACGATGAGCATCAGGACGATCGGGAACCACTCGAACTTCGGGACGCCGAAGTGGAACGGCGTGCTGACACCGACCCAGTCGGACTTGCTCACGTCGCCGAACTTCGCGTCCCCGAGGAGGAAGGCGGTGGTGGTGCCGACGACCAGGCCCAGGAGGATCGAGATGCTGGAGAGGAACGGCTTGCCGATCTTCATCAGGACGAGGATGAAGAGCATCGTGCCGCCGGCGTAGGCGAAGTTCTTCGGGTCACCGAAGTCGGGGCTGCCGAGGCCGCCGGCCGCGTCGTTGAGACCGACCGGGATCAGGACGATGCCCAGCACCGTGATCACCGTGCCGGTGACGACCGGCGGGAACAGCCGCATGACCGCCCGGAACGCCTTGGCCGGCAGCCAGGCGAAGGCGAAGGTCGCGATGCCGGCGGTGATGACCGCGCCGTAGATGACCAGCAGGGCGGCGGTTCCACCGCCCGCGCCGAGGCCGATGGCGATCATCGGGGACACGGCGGTGAAGGTCACGCCCTGGATCAGCGGCAGTCGGGCACCGATCCGGCCGATGCCCAAGGCCTGGATGATCGACGCGATACCGCAGGTGAAGAGGTCCGCGTTGATCAGGTAGACCAGCTGTTCAGGGCTCAGCTTCAGCGCGTTGCCGACGATGATCGGGACGATCACCGCACCGGCGTAGAAGGCGAGTACGTGCTGGAAGCCGTACAGCGCGAGCTTGGGGAGGGGGAGCACCTCGTCGACCGGGTGCGTGCTCTGCTTTCCGTTTTCGGAAAGCCGGGCGGCGACACGTGCCATCTCTGCCTTGCCCTTCAAAAGGTAGGTAACTGAGAGGAATCTCTGGTTATCCCTGGCCGGAGTGGGTCGCTATCCCGTTTTCCGCCAGGGTTGTCAGTGCGTTCACGTGAATCGAAGCCCGCCTGTGTTACCGGCCGCGTCTCCCCGTGTGACCGGAATTGAACGCCTGTGGGGCCGCTCACAGATATCGTCGACTTCCACAAAGTGTTGAGGCTTGGCGATCTCCACTTTGGAGGGTTCTCCCATGGCGCCCAGCGCAGCGGCGGAGTAAGGGCAGGTTTCGCCGAGATGTCCGTTCCTGCTGCGCGACTGCGAATACCACCCGCGGCGACCAGCGGGGGCAGGGTTCACCCCATTCCGTGGCGCAAACCTGAGCGCATGATTCCGGCCACCGGATGCGGTGATCCCCCGAACGCGGAGGGTGCGGCTCCACCCTTTGCACGGCCGCAGTGGGAGCGCGGTTCACGTGCGCGAGGCCGGATCGTTACGTGAATTCGCCGTATTTCGTGCGCATTCCGGTGTGACGTGTACGTTTTCCGGGGCACGCGCGCCCCGGGAGAGAAGAAGGGGCCAATTCCGGAGCGCCGCCGACACGATCGCGACCGCCGCCGGGGCCGCCGCCGGGGCCCCGCGCGGCGCTGGGCGGCGCTGCGCCGTTTCGTCGCGCGCATGCGCCGCCCGCCGCAGTGGGCCGGGCAGGATCCGGAAGGACGACCTAGGGGGCGCGTACCGCCGACAGCAGCCGCGCCACCTCGTCCGCGTCGATCCGCAGCGCCGCGCCGACGGTGGCGAGCACCTCGCGCTCGGCCGGGATGTACGGGCCGTCCGCGAGCGCGATCCGGGCGCCCTGCAGCAGGATCGACTCGCGGCCCGGACCCGCCAGGTGCGGGGCGAGCGGCTCCAGGGCCTCGTGGAGCTCTATCGACAGCGCGGCCCCGCAGCACTCCGGGACGGAGTACAGGCCGAGCCGGCCCTCGTCGGTGGAGAGCGCCTCCACGAGGGACTCCAGCTGTTCCTCGGTGCAGTCCGGGAAGCCGGCGGCCCGTACGGCGCCCACGGCGGCCTCCAGCGCGCTGCGCGAGGCCGTCCCGCCCGCGGTCAGCACGGCCAGCGCGACGGTGTGCACGGCGTCGCGCAGCAGCGCCGTGAAGCGGGTGGTGGTGAGGTGGTCCAGGACGTCGGTGTCGAAGCGGGCGCGGCAGCCCTGGCACTCGACGACGGGCCCCTCCTGTCCGCGCGGCAGCACCGGCACGCCGACGACGGTGAACCGGCGTCGCCCGGTACGCCTGCGGTAGTTGCGGTCTCCACCGCAGGCCGGGCAGAAGAACTCCCCGTCGCCCACGGTGCTCCAGGTGGTACGGATGCCCCAGACCGTCAGCTTCCGGCCGTCCCCACCCCGAACTGGCAGCACGTCGCACCTCCGTAACTCCCCCGTCGCCCTGCGGGCACGGGAGGGACCCCCACGGCAGCATCGCCGGGTTGGCGTGATGTTAGCCACATCGGTGAGGATGCGTCAGTCGTGTGACAAGACAACATGTGCCGGGGCGCGCACTTGGCCGATCTGCGCCCCCTCGTCCGCCCCTGTCCTCCCCGCGCCCCTGCCGCGCTCCCCCTAAGGTCGGCCGCATGGAAGAGAAGTCGTGTCTGGTGACCGGCGCCGCGAGCGGGATCGGCCGGGCCACCGCACTGCTGCTGGCCCGCTCGGGGGCCCGGGTCACCGCGGCCGATATCGACCGGCCCGGGGTGGAGTCCCTGCGTACGGAACTGGCCGCCGAGGGGTACGAGGTCACCGCGGTCGCCGGTGACGTCGCCGATCCGGAGGCCAATCACGCGATGGTCGCCGCCGCCGTCCGGGCGTACGGACGCCTCGACGTGGCCGTGGCGAACGCCGGGGTGCTCCCCCTTTCGGACGTACGGGAGACCACCCCGGAGGACTGGGACCACGTCATGGCGGTGGACGGCCGGGGGATGTTCCTGACCTGCAAGTACGCCATCGAGGCGATGACGGCGCAGCCTCGGCCCGGCGGGGCGCTGGTCTGTGTGTCCTCGATCTCTGGGGTGGCCGGGCAGGCGCGCCAGGCGGCGTACGGACCGGCGAAGTTCGTGGCGTCGGGGCTGACCAAGCACCTCGCGGTGGAGTGGGCCGCGCGCGGTATCCGGGTCAACGCGGTGGCGCCGGGCACCATCCGTACGGAGCGGGTGATCGCGTTGAAGGACGAGCCGGGCGGCCCGGAGTACCTGGAGGAGATCGCCGGTGCGCACCCGATGGGCCGGCTCGGCGAGCCGGAGGAGGTGGCCCGGGTCATCGCCTTCCTGGCCTCCGACGCGGCCTCGTTCGTGACGGGCGTGGTGCTGCCGGTGGACGGCGGCTACCTGGCCCGCTGAGGCGGGGAACGACGCGGCCCCGCGCCTCCGGGAGGAGGGGCGGGGCACACGTACGGGCGAAGGGCTGCCGGGGGGTCAGCGGCCCGCGCGGTTGACGGCGGAGATGACCGCCTTCAGGGAGGCGCGGGTGGTGTTGGCGTCGATGCCGATGCCCCACAGGACGCGACCGTCGATCACGCACTCGATGTACGAGGCGGCCACGGCGGAGGCGCCCTCGCTCATGGTGTGCTCGGTGTAGTCCAGCAGGCGGGCGTCGATGCCGATGCCGGCCAGCGCGTCGAAGAAGGCCGAGATCGGACCGTTGCCGGTGCCGTTCAGTACGGTCTCCACCCCGTCCACGACCGCCTCGACGGTCAGGGTGTCCGTGCCGTCCTTGTCGGTGGCCGTCGAGCCGGAGCGCAGCTGGATGCGGCCCCACGGGTTCTCGGGGTTGGGCAGGTACTCGTCCTCGAAGATCGACCAGATCGCCTTGGGCGTGACCTCGCCGCCCTCGGCGTCGGTCTTGGCCTGGATGATCCGGGAGAACTCGATCTGCATGCGGCGCGGCAGGTCCAGCTTGTGGTCGTTCTTCAGGACGTACGCGATGCCGCCCTTGCCGGACTGCGAGTTGACCCGGATGACGGCCTCGTAGGAGCGGCCGACGTCCTTCGGGTCGATGGGCAGGTACGGGACCGCCCACTCGATGTCGTCGACGGTCTTGCCCTGGGCGGCCGCGTCGGCCTCCATGGCGTCGAAGCCCTTCTTGATGGCGTCCTGGTGGGAGCCGGAGAAGGCGGTGTAGACCAGGTCGCCCGCGTAGGGGTGGCGCGGGTGGACCTCCATCTGGTTGCAGTACTCGCTGGTGCGACGGATCTCGTCGATCTGCGAGAAGTCGATCTGCGGGTCGATGCCCTGGGAGAACAGGTTCATGCCCAGCGTGATCAGGTCGACGTTGCCGGTGCGCTCGCCCTGCCCGAACAGGCAGCCCTCGATGCGGTCGGCGCCGGCCATCAGGGCCAGCTCGGCGGCGGCGACGGCGGTGCCGCGGTCGTTGTGCGGGTGTACGGAGATGCAGATGTGCTCGCGGCGGGTCAGGTTGCGGGCCATCCATTCGAAGCGGTCCGCGTGGGTGGAGGGCGTGGAGCGCTCCACGGTCGCGGGCAGGTTCAGGATGATCTCGCGGCCCTCGGCCGGCTGCCAGACGTCGCAGACGGCCTCGCAGACCTCCAGGGCGAAGTCCAGCTCGGTGTCGGTGAAGATCTCCGGGCTGTACTGGTAGCCGAAGGTGGTCTCGGGGCCCAGCAGCTTGTCCGCGTACTCCATGACCAGGCGGGTGCCGTCGACGGCGATCTGCTTGATCTGCTCCTTCGTGCCGCGGAAGACCACGCGGCGGAAGGTGGGGGCGGTCGCGTTGTACAGGTGCACGGTGGCGCGCTTGGCGCCGACCAGGGACTCCACGGTCCGCTCGATCAGGTCCTCGCGGGCCTGGGTCAGGACGGAGATCGTCACGTCGTCGGGGATCGCGCCCTCTTCGATGATGGAGCGCACGAAGGCGAAGTCGGTCTCGCCGGAGGACGGGAAGCCGACCTCGATCTCCTTGTAGCCCATGCGCACCAGCAGGTCGAACATCTCGCGCTTGCGGGCGGGGGTCATCGGGTCGATCAGCGACTGGTTGCCGTCACGCAGGTCGGTGGACAGCCAGCGGGGCGCCTTGGTGACGCGGGCGTCCGGCCAGGTGCGGTCCGGGATCTCCACCTGCTCGTAGAAGCCGTACTTGTGGATCGGCATCCCGGAGGGCTGCTGGGTGTGGGTCGCGTTGGTGATGGGCGTGGGGCGACCGACAAAAGGCTGCTGGCTCATGGCGTTGGGCTCCTCGCGTGTCCGCGTGTAGTTCGCTGGGACGGCCGACGGCGGTCGTATAAACCGCAACACCAAACTCCGCGGGGAGGGGGCCGGCCTACGACTACAGACCCTCGCCGCGGCAGCTAAGGAGAAGCAGCCCGAAACGCATGATGGGCCGAGCCTAGCCGAGCCGCGCGGTGACGCGAGGACCTGTTTCAGTATGCAAGACCCGGGTGTCCGATTTATACCAAATGTGAGCTAAGCCTCTTTCGAAGCGACGGGTTCAGGGTGAACCGTCAATCCGGCGCCCCCGCTTTCAGACAAGCGAATGAATCATGGTCGCAGGTAGTGACACCGCCATGACCCACTGCCACATTGCCGGGCATGGATGCCTCCCACGCCCGCCACCCCGTCTTCTGCACCGTGGTGCCGCCCCACCTCCTCGACAAGGCCGCCCTGTCCGGGAACTCCCGGCGCGCCGAACTCGCCCAGCGCACCCTCGAACGCGACTCCCTGCTGCGCACCCGGCGCCGGGTCACCGCCGTCCGCGGGATCGTGCCGACGCTCGGGGCCCCGGTCTCCGACGCACCGGACCGGACGCTCTACGACGCCGAGCACCGCACGCGGCTGCCCGGGAAGAAGGTCCGTGGGGAGGGCGACCCGCTGAGCAAGGACGCCACCGTGAACCGCGCCTACGCGGGGCTCGGGGCGACGTACGAGCTGTTCCTGAAGGGCTTCGGGCGGCGCTCGATCGACGATGCCGGGCTGCCGCTGGACGCGACCGTCCACTACGACGAGGACTACAACAACGCATTCTGGGACGGGCAGCAGATGGTCTTCGGGGACGGCGACGGGGACCTGTTCCTCGACTTCACCGTGTCGGTGGACGTCATCGGGCACGAGCTGACCCACGGGGTCACCCAGTACACGGCGAACCTGACCTACCGCGGCCAGTCGGGCGCCCTGAACGAGTCGATGTCCGACGTCTTCGGCTCGCTGATCAAGCAGTACTCGCTGGAGCAGACGGCCGACCAGGCCGACTGGCTCATCGGGGCCGGCCTGCTCGGCCCCCACGTGAGCGGGGTGGCCCTGCGCTCGATGAAGGCGCCGGGGACCGCGTACGACGACGACGAGCTCGGCAAGGACCCGCAGCCGGCCACGATGGACGGCTACGTCAACACCCACAGCGACAACGGCGGGGTCCACATCAACTCCGGCATCCCCAACCACGCCTTCTACATCGTGGCGACCGAGCTGGGCGGCAAGGCCTGGGAGCGGGCCGGACAGATCTGGTACGACACCCTGACCGGCGGGGAGCTCGCCTCGAACGCCGACTTCGAGGACTTCGCCCGGCTCTCGACGGCGGCGGCCGTGACCCGGTACGGCGACGGCGGCGCCGAGCACCAGGCCCTGCAGAAGGCCTGGTCCGCGGTGGGCGTCCCGCTGGCGGGGTAGATCGCTCCCATGCGCATCCAGGTGGTTCGAACGGGCGGCTTCGCGGGCATCGAGCGCCGGGCCGAGGTGGACACCTCGGGCCGGCCCGACGAGGACGAGTGGCAGGCCCTGGCCGAGCTGGCGCTGCGGCCCGGTCCGCCGGGCGATCCGGCGGACCGGGTGCGGGACGGCTTCTCGTACCGGATCACGGTCGACGGCCGGACGCTCTCCTGCGCCGAGCCGCGCCTCTCGGAGGCGCAGCGGACCCTGATCTCGCGGGTCCTGAAAGAAGGTGCCTGAGCAGCACCGCTTTGCTTGGATGTCCGGATGACCGACCACATGATCGATTCGACGCTGTCCGAGCTGGAGCGGTACTACGACACGGCGCCGCGGGCGGGCGGGGCGCGGGCCGAGGACTTCGGCCCGCTGACCCTGTTCGTCCAGGAGGGCACGGGCTGGCCGTACTACGCGCGGCCCGCCCTCGGCGGCTCCGGCGACGTGAGCGCCGCGGACGTCCGGCGCGTGCTGTCCCGTCAACGGGAGCTCGGGGTCCCCGAGGCCTTCGAGTGGGTGGCCGAAACCAGCCCCTCGCTGCGGGCCGCGGTGGAGGAGGCGGGCCTGTCCGTCCACGCGCATCCGCTGATGGTGCTGGATCCCTCGGCCGAAGCCCTCCCCCCGCATCCGGAGGTCCGTCTGCTCGGCGCGGACGACCCGCTGCTCGCCGCCGCGGTGACCGTCCCGGCCCTGGCCTTCGCGGCCCCGGGCACGGCCGTGGGCGAGGCCGGACCCGCGGAACTGGCGGCGGCGACGGCGGACCCCTCGGCCGAGGAGGGCCGGGCCCGGGTCTCCGGGAAGCTGGCGGCGGGCACTTCGGCCATGGCGGCGGCCGTACGCGACGGCGTCGTGCTCTGCTCGGGCATGTACAACCCGGTCGGGGACGTCACCGAAGTGGTGGGCGTCGGCACTCTCCCGTCGGCCCGCCGCCAGGGCCTGGCCCTCGGGGTGACGGCCGCGCTGGTCGCGCAGGCCCGCTCGCGCGGGGCCCGTACGGTCTTCCTCTCGGCCGGCGACGAGGACGTGGCCCGCGTCTACTCGCGCGTCGGCTTCCGCCGGGTGGGCACGGCCCTGATCGCGGAGCCGCAGGCCGCCGAAGCGTAGCGGCGGGCGCGTCGGAAGTTTTGCCGGACCGGCAACAGGGTTTGCCGTGCATGCCGGTCCGGGCGGAGCATCGGGGCCACCGAGACCCGTAGCGGAAGAGGCCCCCATGTCGAAGCACGACCACGCACACGCACACCAGCCCTCGCACGCGCACGCACAGCACGAGCCCGCGGCGCCCGGCGCCCCGCGCGAGGGCGGCGCGGAGTTCTGGGACGAGCGCTACGGCGAGAGCACGCGCATCTGGAGCGGCAACCCCAACGCGGCCCTGGTCCGGGAGGTTCAGGAGCTGGCCCCGGGCCGGGCCCTGGACCTCGGCTGCGGCGAGGGCGCCGACGCCGTCTGGCTCGCCCGCCGGGGTTGGCGGGTCACCGGCACCGACATCTCGAAGGTCGCGCTCGGACGGGCGGCCGAACACGCCGCCGAGGCGGGGGTGGGCGACCTCGTGGAGTGGCAGCGCCACGACTTCACCGAGTCCTTCCCCGAAGGGGAGTTCGACCTCGTCTCGGCGTGCTTCCTGCACAACCACGGGGACTTCCCGCGCGCCCGGGTCCTGCGCAGGGCCGCCGCCGCCGTGGCCCCCGGCGGGGTCCTGCTGGTGGTCGGCCACGCGGGCGGGCCGTCCTGGGACCCGGACAAGCACGCGGAGATCGGCTTCCCCACCCCGGACGAGGTCCTCGCGCAGCTGGAGCTGGCGCAGGGCGCGTGGGAGGTGCTGCTCGCGGAGGAGCACGTACAGCCCCTGACCGGCCCCGACGGCCGGCCCGGGACCCGTCCGGACAACGTGGTGAAGGTGCGGCGGCTGCGCTGACGCGCCGCGCCGGCTAGAAGCCCAGCTTGCGGAGCTGCTTGGGGTCCCGCTGCCAGTCCTTGGCGACCTTCACGTGGAGGTCGAGGAAGACCGGGGTCCCGAGCAGCGCCTCGATGTGCTTGCGCGACTTCATCCCGACCTCCTTCAGGCGGGAGCCCTTCGGGCCGATGATGATGCCCTTCTGGCTCGGCCGCTCGATGTAGACGTTGGCGTGGATGTCGAGCAGAGGGCGGTCGGCCGGGCGGTTCTCGCGCGGGATCATCTCCTCGACGACCACGGCGATGGAGTGCGGGAGCTCGTCCCGTACGCCCTCCAGTGCGGCCTCGCGGATCAGTTCCGCGACCATCACCATCTCGGGCTCGTCGGTGAGGTCGCCCTCCGGGTACAGCGGCGGGCTCTCCGGCAGCAGCGGCGCGATCAGGTCGGCGAGCAGCTGGACCTGGGTGTCGCCGACCGCCGAGACGGGGACGATCTCCGTCCACTCGAAGCCGAGCTCCTCGGCGAGCTGGTGGACGGCGAGGAGCTGCTCGCCCACCTGCTTGGACTCGACCAGATCGGTCTTGGTGATGATGGCGATCTTGGGGGTCTTCTTGATCCCCGCGAGCTCCTTGGCGATGAACTTGTCGCCGGGGCCGAGCTTCTGGTCGGCCGGCAGGCAGAAGCCGATGACGTCGACCTCGGCCCAGGTGGTCCGTACGACGTCGTTGAGGCGCTCGCCGAGGAGCGTGCGCGGCTTGTGCAGGCCGGGCGTGTCGACGAGGACGAGCTGCGCGTCGGGGCGGTGCACGATGCCGCGGACGGTGTGGCGGGTGGTCTGCGGCCGGTTGGAGGTGATCGCGACCTTGGTGCCCACGAGTGCGTTGGTGAGGGTCGACTTGCCCGCGTTGGGGCGGCCGACGAAGCAGGCGAAGCCCGCACGGTGCGGGCTGGTGGACTCGGGGGAACGATCGCTCATACGGGCCATTCTCCCCGATGCCGCTCCCAGCGCCGACCAGATCACCGCAGTGAGCGCCAGCACAGTCGTCAACAGGGGGTGCGCGGCATCCGCGGCGCGGCCCTGAGCTGTGGTTCCTTCGGCCCGGGCGCGGACCGTCAGCGTGGCCCATTCCGCGGCGGGCGGGCCCTCCCAGCGGGTGTCGAGGCGCACTTCCTGACCCGGCAGCAGTTCGGCGGGCAGGCCGGTGAGCCCGCGCCGCAGCAGGGTGCGGCCGAGGGCGCCGGAGGCGGTGAGGTCGGCGCGCGGGCGGAGGGTGACGTTGCCGGTGTTGCGCAGCGTGTACGAGATCTCCGCGCCCGCGCCGCGGCGGTGCACGGAGACCCCCTCGACGGCGAGGGCGGCGGCGGTCGGTCCGGTCACCCGCAGGTACACGCGGGCGGCGACGGCCTGCCGGACGCCGATCACCCGGTCCGCGGGGGCGGCGGGCGGGTCCTCCAGGGCCACGATGGCACCGGGGTGGTCCCCGGGCTCGGCCCGCTCGGGGACGGCGAGGGTGAAGCCGACGCGGACCTCGCCGCGGGCCGGTACGGTCACCCGTTCCTGGTCGAGCCTCACCCATGCGGCGGTGGCCCGGCGCGGCTCCTCGGGGCCGCGCAGGGCGAAACCGCCGTCGCGGGCGGTGTTGTAGGCGTCGGCGGCGTAGAGCCGGAAGGTGCGGGGGCGGTCGGTGCGGTTGGTGACGGTGACGGCGTCGCCGACGGCCTGGCCGGGCGCGGCGGCGAGGTAGACGTACGGCCGCCGGCCGACGCCCGTCGCGGCGGGCAGCACGGACCACTGGCCGTCGTCCGCGGGTGCGGCCGGCGCGGCGCACAGGAGGACGAGCCCGGCGGCCACGAGCGGGGCCACCGCTGCGCGGAGCCGTCCCGGCACTCCGCCCCGACGGGCCCGTGTTTCAGCCTGGCCGGCGTTTGAGGTCCGGGTCCGAACAGAGGCCGGTGTCGGGAACGAACGCTGTGGGCGGACGGCCCCCCGCGGCGGAGGCCACGGGCGGGACGTCACGACAGCGTCAGCGTGAGCACCGCCGTGTACGCCCCCGGCGGGGTGTACGGCGGCACCCGCAGCGTCACCGTGGCGTCGATGGTGAAGGTCCCGCCGACCAGCGGGGCGTTGGCGGTGGAGGCCAGGAGGGCGCCCTCCGGGCCGACCACGCCCGCACTGCCCGGCGTACACGTGCTCGGGCTGCCGGCGGCCGCCACGCAGGTCGGGGTCCAGGACAGGGAGGCGCCCGGGATGCGCACCCCGCCCGGTCCCGTGAAGTCGGTGACCTTGCCCGTCACGGACCAGCCGGCCGGGCCGCCACGGGCGTCGGTGACGGTGACGGTGCCGATCCGGCCGGGGGCGGCGCCGCCGTCGCCGTACGGGACCGCGCCGAGGGTGATGTCCTCGCCGGCCTGGGTCATGCCGAGGGCGCCGCCCGGTTCGACGGTGGCCGTGACCTTGCGGGTGCCCGCCGTCGGCGGGGCGGCGTCGATGACCGTGTACGCGGCCGGGCCCGAGCCCCGGCTCACGGACCAGGCCGGGCCCTCGTAGGCGATCACCGCGGTGGTGGCCTTGTCCGTGACGGGCAGCTCCACCGCGGCCGTGCCCAGCTCGTCGGCGGTGGCGCTCACCCGGTCCGCGGTTTCGGCGGCGCCGGCCCGTCCGGCCACGGTCAGGGCCGCTCCCGGGGGGAATCCGGCGGCGGTGACCTTCACCTTGGTGCCCGGTCTTCCGGAGGCCGCGGCGAGGAAGACGCTGCGCAGGTTGGCGGTGGGCAGGGCGGTCGCGGTCAGGCGTGCGGAGACGGGAGCGGCGGCCGGTTCCGCGGCGGTGCAGGTGGTGTCGAGGTCCAGCGGGTGGCTGGTGTGCAGGGTGTAGCCGCCCGGGGCGAGGGTGGTCTCGCCGGGCGCGGTGACGGTGAAGGTGCCGGTCATGGTGACGGCGGGGAGGGGTTCGCCGGCCCCGACGGGGTCGTTGCGCTTGGCCCCGACGACGGTGACCTCGCCGCTCTGCGCTCCCGCCAGCAGGATCCGGCCGGTGGGGGTCAGTACGTCGGCGGGGAGTTCGCCGCCGGCCGGGTTGGCGGCGGGGGTCCGGACCACCTGGTAGGTGACGGTGACGGTGTCGCCGACCTGCGGAGCCGGGTTGTCGACGGTGATCCGGGCGGTGGTGGGCCCGTCGGCGGGCGGGAGTCCGGCCTCCTGGGGCGGCAGGCAGTGCGTCGGGAAATCCACCCGGCCCGGTGGCGTCTCCCCTTCGGCCGCGGCCGGTGCGCTCAGGGCGCTCCCGGCCGTGGCGGCGAGCACCGCCATGCCGACGGCGGCCGACCATCTCCGCTTCCGCGCCCGTGTTCGCACTGCCCGCCCCCTGGGTTCCCTCGCGCCGAGCCCCTGCGCAGGGGGCCATTCACGAGCGGGCGGCGGAAGAAGTCAATGCACGGATCCGGCGTCAACTGATGGCCCATCAGGAGATGGCAGGTTCGCGCTGTCCCGCCCGTCATCGCCCGGGTCCCCGCCCGTCGCGCGGAACGTGCGCCGGTAGGCCGTGGGGCTCACCCCCAGCGCCGCCTGCACGTGCTTGCGCAGCGACTGGGCCGTCCCGAAGCCCGTCTCCCGCGCCACCTGTTCCATCGGCAGATCGGTCCGCTCCAGCAGCCGCCGGGCCCGTTCCACCCGCTGTCCGACGATCCACTCGCCGGGGCTGATCCCGACCTCCTCCCGGAACCTGCGCGTGAACGTCCGTACGGACATGGCCTCCTGCCGGGCCAGGTCGGCCAGCCGCACCGGCTCGTGCAGCCGGTCCAGCACCCACGCGCGGGCCGCCGTGGTGCTGGCCTGCTGCGGCTGCGGCACCGGGCGTTCGATGAACTGGGCCTGTCCGCCGTCCCGGTGCGGCGGTACGACGGTCCGCCGGGCCACGTCGTTGGCGACGGCCGCGCCGTGGTCACGGCGCACGATGTGCAGGCACAGGTCGATGCCGGCGGCGACCCCGGCCGAGGTCAGCACGTCCCCGTCGTCGGTGTAGAGCACGCCGGCGTCCACCCGCACGGCCGGGAAGAGCCGCTGGAAGTGCTCGGCGTGGAACCAGTGCGTGGTGGCCGGGCGGCCGTCCAGGAAACCCGCGGCGGCCAGTACGTACCCGCCCGTGCAGATGGAGACGAGCCGCGTTCCGGGGCGGATGTGCGCGAGCGCCGCGGCGAGCTCGGCGCTCAGCCGGCCCTCCTCGTACACCGGCCCCAGCTCGTACGAGGCGGGCACCACCACCGTGTCGGCCGTGGCCAGCAGTTCGGGGCCGTGTGCGACCTGGACGGCGAAGTCGGCGTCCGTGCGCACCGGCCCGGCGGCCAGCGCGCAGGTCAGGATCTCGTACAGCGGCTCGCCGGCCGAGCCCTTGGCTCGGCCGAAGATCCGGTGCGGGATGCCGAGCTCGAAGGGCAGCAACCCGGTGAGCGCGAGGACGACGACACGATGGAGGGCCATGGCCCGATCGTATCGAAGGGTGTCGGTCAGGCCACTGTCGTGGGCGGCCCTCCCGGCCGGAAGCTGTCCTCGTGACCCAGACAGCCCCCACCCCCGCCCCCACGACCACGGCCACGGCCACGCCTGCGGCCGTCCCGGGACGCGTCCACCGCGCCTGGTTCGTCGCGGCCGTCGCCTTCGTGACGATCATCGGCGCCGCCGCCTTCGCCTCGCTGCCGGGACTGCTCATCGAGCCGCTGCACGAGGAGTTCGACTGGTCGCGCGGCACGATCGGCATCGCCGTCTCGGTGAACCTCGCGCTGTACGGGCTCACCGCCCCCTTCGCCGCGGCGCTGATGGACCGCTTCGGCATCCGCCGGGTGGTGGCCCTGGCCCTGCTGGTCATCTCCGGCGGCACCGCGGCCACCGTGTGGATGACGGCGTCCTGGCAGCTGGTGCTGTTCTGGGGCGTGCTGGTGGGCCTGGGGAGCGGCTCCATGGCCCTGGCCTTCGCCGCCACGGTGACCAACCGCTGGTTCACCGCCCGGCGCGGCCTCGTCACCGGCATCCTGACCGCGGCCGGGGCCTCCGGTCAGCTGGTCTTCCTGCCGCTGCTGTCCTGGCTGGTGGAGCACCACGGCTGGCGTCCGGCGGCGGTGACGGTGTCGCTGGCGGCCCTGGTCGTCGTCCCGTTCGTCTGGCTGCTGCTGCGCGACCACCCCGCGGACGTGGGGCTCGCACCGTACGGCGGCACGTACGCGGACAAGCCCGCCCCGGTGACGGGCGCGGCCCGACGGACGGTGACGGTGCTGTTCAAGGCGGCCCGAACGGGCCCCTTCTGGCTGCTCGCGGGCACCTTCGCGATCTGCGGGGCCTCGACCAACGGGCTGGTCAAGACCCACTTCGTGCCGGCGGCCCACGACCACGGGATGCCGGTGACGGCGGCGGCGGGGCTGCTCGCGGTGATCGGGGTGTTCGACGTCGTCGGCACCATCGCCTCCGGCTGGTTCACGGACCGCTTCGAGGCGCGCCGCCTGCTGGCGGTGTACTACGCGCTGCGCGGGATCTCGCTGCTCTTCCTGCCGCTGCTGCTGGCGCCGTCGGTGCACCCGCCGATGGTCTTCTTCATCGTCTTCTACGGGCTGGACTGGGTCGCGACCGTCCCGCCGACCATCGCGCTCTGCCGCGAGCACTACGGGGAGGACAGCGCGATCGTCTTCGGCTGGGTGCTGGCCTCGCACCAGGTCGGCGCGGCGGTGGTGGCGTTCCTGGGCGGCCTGGCCCGGGACCTGACCGGCTCGTACGACGTCGTCTGGTACGCCTCGGGCGCGCTGTGCGCGATGGCCGCCCTGATGGCGATGGTCATCCGCCGCCGACAGCCTCCCGGCGGGGCAGCCGATCTCATCGGTGGGGCTCGACACGCCTGACGGCGACCCGCGGCTCTGTCGTGGCCTGAGCAGCCCAAAGGGGCGCACCGGCCGACTCCGGCCCCGCTGGCGGCACGATCCGACTCCGCCGCCACCTCCGGGCTCGCCCGGGCAAACCCAGCCTCGCCGCCACCTCCGGGCTCGCCCGGGCAAATCCAGCCTCGCCGGCGTTTGAGGCGCGGGGTCTGGGGCGGAGCCCCAGGGAGCCCGGCTCCGCCGGGCACCGGGCTCCGCCCGGACCCTCCCCCAGAGGGGCTGGAGTGTGCCGGCAGAGCTGGATTTGCCCGGCGGGGCCGGACGTGGCCCGGGCCAGGCCGGACGTGGCTCGGGCCAGGCTGATGTGGGCCGGCTCCGGTGACCAAGCGCGGCCGCACAGATCGGCAGCGACCCCGCCGGGAGGCCAGAGGCTAGGGGCCGGCCGGGGTGGTGGACTTCAGGGTGCCGTCCGGGGCGGCCAGCAGCACCGGGGTGTCCGGGCCGCCCAGGTCGCGGACGGCCGCGCGGTCGGCCTCGGCGGGGGCGTCGGCCGCGCTGACGACCGCCGCGGCCTCCAGGGACCGCGCCCCGCTCGCCACGGCCATCGCGACCGCGGTCTGCAGCGCGCTCAGCTTCAGGGAGTCGAGCTCCACCGTCCCGGCGACGTACGTGCGGCCCGTCTCGTCGCGCACCGCGGCCCCCTCGGGCACCCCGTTGCGGGCCCGGGCGCTGCGCGCCAGCGTGATGATCTTGCTGTCCTCGGGGTCGATCCCGGTGCTCTCGGTCATGGTCGAAAGCATAGGGAGCGCCCCGGCCGGGCCGTGCAACGACCCCGCCGGAGCACCCCGGGCACGGCCCGGCTCAAGGCCGGTCGAGCCTCAGCCGCTCCGCCCGCGGCAGCCCGGCGACGACCAGGTCGTACGAGTCCTCGACGAGCTCGCGCAGCATCGTGTCGGGGATCCCGCCGACGGTCACCGTGTTCCAGTGCCGCTTGTTCATGTGATAGCCCGGCGCGATCGCCTCGTGCTCCTCGCGCAGCCGCACCGCCAGCTCCGGCTCGCACTTGAGGTTGATCTTCAGTGGCTCCGCGTCCAGCGCGCAGAGCGCGAACACCTTGCCGAGCACCTTGAACACCGAGGTCTCCGGCGTGAAGGGGAACTCCTCCACCGACGCGTTGAAGCCCAGACAGAAGGCGCGCAGCTCCGCCGGGGTCATTCCGCCTCCTCCCCCGCGGTCTCCACCGCGGCCACCGGTTCCACCAGCACCGTCACGATCTTGTTCCGCCGCCCCGCCGGGGACTCGGCCGTCATCCGCAGCGGACGCCCGTCGGGCAGTTCCACCACCGCCGAGGCACCCGCGATCGGCACCCGGCCCAGCGCCTTCGCCAGCAGGCCGCCGACCGTCTCCACGTCCTCGTCGTCGAAGGCCTCGACCTTGAACAGCTCGCCGAGGTCGGTGATGTCGAGGCGCGCCGTGACCCGGTAGCGGTCCTCGCCCAGGTCCTCGACCGGGGGGAGCTCGCGGTCGTACTCGTCCGTGATCTCGCCGACGATCTCCTCGAGGATGTCCTCGATGGTGACGATGCCGGCCGTGCCGCCGTACTCGTCGATGACGACGGCGACGTGGTTGCGCACCTGCTGCATCTCGCGCAGCAGGTCGCCCGCGTTCTTGGTGTCGGGCACGAAGACGGCCGCCCGCATCGCCGTGGAGACCAGGTCGGACTCCGCCTCGCGGCTGATGTGGGTCTTGCGGACCAGGTCCTTCAGGTAGACGATCCCGACGATGTCGTCCTCGTTCTCCCCGGTCACGGGGATGCGCGAGAAACCGGACCGCAGCGCCAGCGTGGTCGCCTGACGGACCGTCTTGTACCGCTCGATGCAGACCAGGTCGGTGCGGGGCACCATCACCTCGCGCACCAGGGTGTCGCCGAGCTCGAAGACCTGGTGCACCATCCGGCGCTCGTCGTCCTCGATGAGCGATTCCCGCTCCGCGAGGTCCACCATCGCGCGCAGCTCCGCCTCGGAGGCGAACGGCCCCTTGCGGAAGCCCTTTCCGGGCGTGAGCGCGTTGCCGATGAGGATCAGCAGCTGCGGGATCGGCCCCATCACCCGGGCGAGGGGGACGAGGACGTACGCGGCCGCCGTCGAGGTGTTCAGCGGGTGCTGGCGGCCGATCGTGCGCGGGGAGACCCCGACGGCGACGAAGGAGACGAGCACCATCACGGCGATGGCCACGAGCAGCGCGGTCCAGTTGTCGCCGAACTCGTCGAGGCAGACGTAGGTGACGAGCACCCCGGCCGCCATCTCGCAGGTGATGCGGACCAGCAGCGCGACGTTGAGGTAGCGGGTGGGGTCGGCGGCGACCTGGGCGAGCTTCTCGCTGCCGCGCCGACCCTCGCGTACGGCCTGCTCGGCGCGGAAGATCGAGATGCGGGCGATACCGGACTCGGCGCACGCCGCGAACCAGGCCACCACCACCAGCAGGACCGCGCCGGTGATCAGCTGTGCGGCGTTCACGAGACGGTGGGCGCCGGGGACGGACCGGTCATGCCGCGCTCACCGCGCCAGCCGTCGACGATGGCTGCCTGGAGGCCGAACATCTCGGCCTTCTCGTCGGGTTCCTCGTGGTCGTAGCCGAGCAGGTGCAGCACTCCGTGGACGGTCAGGAGCTGGAGCTCCTCGTCCATGGAGTGCTGCGTCGGGGCTTCCTCGCCCTGCTTCTTCGCCACCTCGGGGCACAGCACGATGTCGCCGAGGAGCCCCTGCGGGGGCTCCTCGTCGTCCTTCGCCGGCGGACGGAGCTCGTCCATCGGGAAGGACATGACGTCGGTCGGGCCGGGCAGGTCCATCCACTGGATGTGGAGCTGCTCCATCGCGTCCTCGTCGATGACGATGACGGAGAGCTCGGAGAGCGGGTGGATCCGCATCCGGGTGAGCGCGTAGCGGGCGATGTCGAGGATCGCCTGCTCGTCGACCTCGGTTCCGGACTCGTTGTTGACGTCGATCGACATGGTGCGCTGGGGTCTACTTCCGCTGGTGGCCGTTCGCGGCCTGCTGGCCGTCGTCGTACTTCTCGTACGCGTCGACGATACGGCCGACCAGCTTGTGGCGGACCACATCCTCGGACGTGAGCCGCGCGAAGTGGATGTCCGGCACCCCGTCCAGGATCTGCTGGACCTCGCGCAGACCGCTCTTGGCGCCACCCGGCAGGTCGATCTGCGTGATGTCACCGGTGACGACGATCTTCGAGTCGAACCCGAGCCGGGTGAGGAACATCTTCATCTGCTCGGCGGTGGTGTTCTGCGCCTCGTCGAGGACGACGAAGGCGTCGTTGAGCGTGTTGTGCGTCAGCAGGTAGTCCTGGGTGACGTACAGCGAGTCCTCGGCGGCCACCTGGATGCACACGGCCTCCTCGCGGCCGGCGGGTTCGATGGAGTCGATGAAGCGCATCGGGCGCCCGCCGCCACCGGCCGCGTGGTAGGCGTCCCGCTTGCGGGCAAGACGGAAGGGCTCGATGCCTTCGGGGAGCCGGATGTCGACGACGTGCGCGTCGTACCGGTGAGCGGCCAGTGCGGTGCCCTGCTTACGCCCCTCGGCCGCGCGACGCCGGGTGTAGGCCACGCCGCCGAGCGACTGGACCAGGGCGATCACGTCGTCCCGCAGGACGATCGACGTGGTGGAGTACTGGATCCGGCAGGAACGGTCCCGCTGGGTGACCGGGCCGCCGTCGGAGTCGAGCAGGCCCTGGAGCACGGCGAGGCGGACTTCCGCCGTGTTGAACAGGTAGTCGTCCGGCACGTGCTTGGAGTGCGAGCGGCTGCCGAGCAGGTCGAGCTCACGCATGACCCTGGTGACGGGGTTCTCCAACGTGACCACGTCACCGGGTGCCTTCACCCGGTTCAAGACGTGGTCGGGACCGCCCTTGTGCCGGGCCGTGACCCCGGGGAGCGCTGCTTCCAGGGACCGGACCAGCTCCTCGTCCTCCGTGGCGAAGGACGGCGTCGTGGAACCCGTGATGCAGCCGTCACCCAGCAGCAGACCCAGCGCGTACGGGTCCATCGGGACCTCCCGCTCGGGGAAGGCGACGGCGGCGGTGAGCATCGGCAGCTCGTAGCGACGGGCGTGCCCCGCACGGAGGTTGCCGATCATGTCCTGGGTCTCCAGGACCCGCCACGGCTTGTCGCGGCGCTTGTCCGAGGCCGTGCGGACCGTCCACAGGTGCTCGCCGCAGCACAGTGTCCATGAGCCGTCCTGGGCCGTGACCCGGTAGATGTCCCTCTCACCCTGCGGGAAAACGCCCAGGACCGGGGTCGGCTCGCCATTCGATCCGACGACGAGGTCACCCACTTGAAGATCGCCGATCGGGCGCCAGCCGTCCGGTGTCAGAACGTTCGTGAAGATCGGCTGACTGCGGCCGCGCATGTACGCCAGGGGCGCGACCTCGATGGTCCCGGCGGCCATGAGCCGCGGGATCGAGTCGGGGTCGAGCATGTCGTGCAGCGCGTCGTAGAGCGGGCGCAGGTACGGGTCGATCTTGTCGAAGAGGGTGCCCGGCAGGAAGCCGAGCCGCTCCCCCGCCTCGACGGCGGGCCGGGTCAGGATGATCCGGCTGACCTGCTTGGACTGCAGGGCTTGGACCGCCTTGGCCATGGCCAGGTACGTCTTGCCGGTGCCGGCGGGGCCGATGCCGAAGACGATCGTGTTCTTGTCGATCGCGTCGACGTACCGCTTCTGGTTGAGGGTCTTGGGTCTGATGGTGCGACCGCGGCTGGAGAGGATGTTCTGGGTGAGCACCTCGGCGGGCGTTTCCTCGGGTCCGGTCCCGTTGCCGTTGCCGCTCGCCTTGAGCATGGCGATCGAGCGTTCCACTGCGTCCTCCGTCATCGGCTGCCCGGTGCGGAGCACCAGCATCATCTCGTCGAACAGGCGCTGGATCAGCGCGACTTCCGCCGCGTCGCCGATCGCGCTGACCTGATTGCCCCGAACATGGATGTCGGCCTTCGGGAAGGCCTTCTCGATCACGCGCAACAGGGCGTCACCGGATCCGAGCACCGTCACCATCGGGTGCCTGGCCGGGACGGTGAAGTGGGCTCGCGCCTGTCCCGGCACCGGAATGTGGGCTGTGGGTGTCTGAGTCATGGGCCGGCACTGTGGCCTGCACATACCTCCCGCTGAGGGGCCGCGCCGATCGACGACCTCCGGAATACCAAGCGTACGTCTCCGCCGCTGCTTCCCCGAGAGGTTTTACGCCCTCTCCGCGCGGCCCCGGCGCGCCACGGGCCCGCGATCGTTCGGTCACGCGGAGTGGCGGAAGCCGATCGTGGGCACGGCCCTACGCCGGGCGGCCGGGCCGGAACCGGGCGGGATCAGGTCGTCCAGGAAGCCGTAGCGGCCGCGCAGCGCGGGCGGGGCGGTCCGCCACCAGTGGGCCACCTCCGGCCAGCCGGGGGCCGACAGGGAGCCGCCGAACTCCTGGACGGACAGGGCGGCCGTCAGCCCCGCGAAGGCGAGGCGGTCCGCGAGGGGCCAGCCCGCCAGGGTGCCGGTGACGAAGCCCGCCACGTACACGTCCCCGGCCCCCGTCGGGTCCAGTTCGTCCACCGTGATCCCGGGGACCTGGGCCGTCTCCCCGGTGCGCCCGTCCACCGCGTACGAGCCCTCCGCGCCCATCGTGACCACGGCGATCGGGACCTTCTCCGCGAGCGCCCGGGCGGCGAGGCGCGGGCAGTCGGTGCGGGTGTACCGCATGGCCTCGCCCGCGTTCGGCAGGAAGGCCTCGCAGTGCTCCAGGTCGGCCAGGGCCCCCAGGTCCCACCGGCCGCTCTCGTCCCATCCCACGTCCGCGAAGATCCGCGCGCCGTTCCGGGCGGCCTCGCCGATCCACGCCTCGCTCCGGCCGGCACCGAGCGCGGCCACGGCCGCGCGGGCCCGCGGCGGGCAGTGCGGGAAGGGGCCGGCGTCGGCGGGCGGCGGTGCCTCGTGGCCGTGCGAGACCATCGTGCGCTCGCCCTCGTAGGCCATGGAGACGGTGACGGGGCTGTGCCAGCCGGGGATGGTGCGCGACATGGACAGGTCGATGCCCTCGCCCTGCTCCAGGGCGTCCCAGCAGTACTCGCCGTAGTGGTCGTCCCCGAAGGCCGCGGCCAGTGAGGTGCGCAGGCCCAGCCGGGCCAGGGCGGTGGCCATGTTGGCGACGCCGCCGGGGCTGGAGCCCATGCCGCGCGCCCAGGACTCCGTACCGCGGACGGGTGCCGAGTCGAGGCCCGTGAAGATGATGTCGAGGAAGACCGTCCCGGTCAGGAAGACGTCGCAGCCCGGTTCCTGCGGATCGCGCACCGGACCGAGCGGGTCCACTGCGGCTGCGCGGCTGTCGAGGTCCCTACTGGTCACGGTGTACTCCCCGATGAGTTTCCGGCGGAAAGCTGCCAGCCCTGCCCGCCCGGGGCAGGACCAAACCCCAGTGTGGCCCAGATCACCCGCCCGTTCAGCCCCGCTTGGGGAGGGGCACGCGCACCAGGTCCTCCGCCACCGTCAGCTCGCCCTCGAAACCCGCGGCCCGCGCCTGCCGTTCGAACGCGGAGGGGTCCGTGTACCGCTGCGAGAAGTGCGTCAGCACGAGGTGCCGGACGCCCGCGTCCCGTGCCACCCGCGCCGCCTGGCCCGCCGTGAGGTGCCCGTGGTCGGTGGCCAGTCGCTCGTCCTCGTCGAGGAAGGTCGACTCGATCACCAGCATGTCGCAGCCCTCGGCGAGCGCGTCGACGCCGGGGCAGAGCCGGGTGTCCATGACGAAGGCGAACCGCTGTCCGGGGCGGTGCTCGCTGACCTCGTCGAGGGTGACCTCGCCCAGCCGTCCGTCGCGCTGGATCCGGCCGACGTCGGGCCCCTTGATGCCGTGCCGCGCGAGCAGCTCCGGCACCATGCGCCGCCCGTCGGGCTCGGTGATCCGGTAGCCGAAGGACTCCACCGGGTGCGAGAGGCGCCGGGCCTCCAGGACGTACGGGGGCCCCTGGACCAGCGTCCCGTCCGCGGCCACCGGTTCCTCGCGCAGCGGCACGCTCTCGCGGTAGGCCGTGGCGTACCGCAGCCGCTCGAAGAACTTCTGTCCGGAGGCCGGGTAGTGGGCGGTGACCGGGTGCGGGACCTGGTCGAGGTTGATCCGCTGGATCACCCCGGCCAAGCCGAGGCTGTGGTCCCCGTGGAAGTGGGTGACACAGATCCGGTTGATGTCGTGCGCGGCGACCCCGGCCCGCAGCATCTGCCGCTGCGTGCCCTCGCCCGGGTCGAAGAGGATGCCCTCGCCGTCCCAGCGCAGCAGGTATCCGTTGTGGTTGCGGTGTCGGGTGGGCACCTGGCTGGCGGTGCCCAGCACGACGAACTCTCGTACGGACACGTGCTATCCGGGGGGCCACTGGAGGCCGCGGCCGCCGATGACGTGCGCGTGCGCGTGGAAGACGGTCTGCCCGGCGCCGGAGCCGGTGTTGAAGACCACGCGGTAGCCGTGGTCGACGATCTTCTCGTCGAGGGCGATCTGGCCGGCCTCGCGCAGTATGTCGGCGGCGACGGCCGGCTCGGCGGCGGCGAGGGAGGCCGCGTCGGGGTAGTGCGCCTTGGGGATGACGAGCACGTGCGTGGGCGCCTGCGGGTTGATGTCCCGGAAGGCGACGGTGGTCTCGGTCTCGCGGACCACGGTCGCGGGGATGTGCCCCTCGACGATCTTGCAGAACAGGCAGTCCGCCTGCGGTTCCCCGGCCATTGCTGAGCCTCCCGTGATGGTGATCGGTCCGGGCATCGTATCCAGCCGGGCGCCCGCCGCGGGCGGCCGTTTCGGCCCGCCGGCCCCGGCCCGGGGAGGCGCAGCGGCCGGACGGGCCCGGCCGACCAGGCCCATCGGCCGGTGCGGGCGGCCGACTAGGTCGTCGCTTTCGGATCTTGTCGGCCTTGCCCGCGGTGGCTGGTGCCGTGCAGGGCAAGGCGGAGGGGCGCCCGTGTACTGGACGTACTGGGGCGCTCCGACAACGCGGCCAGGTGCGGTGCCGGCCACCGCGGGCCCCGGCAAGATCCGAAAGAGACGGCCTAGGCCCAGCGGCCGGTGCGGGCCAGCAGGACCGCCGTGGCCGCGGTGCCGGCCGTGGAGGTCCGCAGGACGGAACGCCCCAGGCGGTAGGGGTGGGCGCCCGCGGCGGCGAAGGCGGCCAGCTCCTCCGGGGAGACTCCGCCCTCCGGGCCGACGACCAGGACGACGGAACCCGAGGAGGGCAGCGCGGCCGTGGCCAGGGCCTCGGACGGGGTGTCGCGGTCCTCGTGCAGGACCATGCCCAGGTCGGCCTCGGCGAGCAGCGCCGCCACCTGCTTGGTGGACATGGCCTCGGCCACCTCCGGGAAGCGGACCCGGCGGGACTGCTTGCCCGCCTCGCGCGCGGTGGCCCGCCACTTGGCCAGGGACTTGGCCCCCCGGTCCCCGCGCCACTGCGTGATGCAGCGCGAGGCCTGCCAGGGCACGATCGCGTCCACGCCGGTCTCCGTCATGGTCTCGACGGCCAGCTCGCCGCGGTCGCCCTTGGGCAGGGCCTGGACCACGGTGATGCGGGCGGCCGGTTCCGGTTCCACTCCGGCCGAGGACACGGCCACGACGAGCCGATCCTTGCCCTCCGCCGCCTTGACGACCGCCTCCGCCCAGCCGCCCCGGCCGTCGGTCAGGACCAGCGCCTCGCCCGGGTTCAGCCGTTTCACGGACACCGCGTGCCGGCCCTCCGGGCCGTCCAGGACGAACTCCGGCCCCGCGGGGACCTCTTCGACCACGAACACCGGGGCGGTCATGACGCACTCCTCATCTGCATTGTCTTCAACGTGCTCTGTGCCTCGGCCAGTTCGGCCGCCAGTACCTCGACCAGCTCCGCCGCCGGCAGCGCCCGCGCCAGCCGGTGGCCCTGGCCCGCCCACAGGGCCATGCCCTGCGGGTCCCCGGCCGCGGCGGCCGCCTTGCGCAGCCCCGAGGTCAGGTGGTGGACCTGCGGGTAGGCGGCCGGGGCGTACGGGCCGTGTTCGCGCATGAAGCGGTTCACCAGCACCCGCGCCGGCCGCCCGGAGAACGCCCGGGTCAGCTCGGTCCGGACGAACAGCGGGTCGGTCAGCGCCTTCTTGTGCGCGGGGTCCGCCCCCGACTCCGGGCAGGCCAGGAAGGCCGTCCCGCACTGCGCCGCCTCGGCGCCCGCCGCCAGCAGCGCCGCGATCTGCGAGCCCCGCATCAGACCCCCCGCCGCGATGATCGGCAGGGCCACGGCCTCCCGCACCTGGGCCACCAGGGCGAGCAGCCCGACGGCCGCCGTGCCGTCGACCTGCGGGTCGTCGCGGTGGGTGCCCTGGTGGCCGCCCGCCTCCGCGCCCTGGACGCACACGGCGTCGGCGCCCGCCTGCTGGACCGTACGGGCCTCCTCGACGGAGGTCGCCGTGACGACCGTGTACGTACCGGCCTTGCGCAGGGCGGCGAGGGCCGCGGAGGAGGGGCAGCCGAAGGTGAAGGAGACGACCGGCACCGGGTCTTCGAGGAGGATGGCGAGCTTGGCGTCGTAGCCGTCGTCGCTGGTGCCGATGATGTCCTCGTCGGCGAGCGAGATCGCGTACCAGCTCGCCTCACCGGCCAGCTGCCCGCGGTACGCCTCCACGGCGGCCGGGTCCACGTAACCGGTCTGCGGCATGAAGAGGTTGACGCCGAAGCGGCGCCGGGTCAGGGCGCGCACCTGCTTGATCTCCTGGTACATCCCGTCGGCGGTCTTGTAGCCGCCCGCCAGGAAGCCCAGCCCGCCCGCCTCGCACACGGCGGCGGCGAGCGGCGGGCAGGAGGCGCCGCCCGCCATGGGAGCCTGCACGATCGGGTACGGAGAGAGACCGTTCGGCGCGGAGGACATGGACTGCATCGTGCCATGTCCCGCTCAGGGGGCCGAATCACGGCATTCGCCTGGCATAGTCCGCTTCCGGACCCGGTCACGGGCCGCCGCCGGGCCCATGCGAAGAGCCCGGCGGGGAATCCCCTGGCCGGGCTCTCGGCGGTGTCCGCGGGCCGCTCAGCGACCGTTGAACGCGTCCTTCAGGCGGCTGAACAGCCCCTGCTGACCTGGCGCGAACTGGCCCATCGGCCGCTCCTCGCCGCGCAGCTTCGCCAGCTGGCGCAGCAGCTCCTCCTGCTGGGCGTCCAGCTTGCCCGGGGTGGTGACCTCGACGTGGACGATCAGGTCGCCGCGCCCGCCGCCGCGCAGGTGGGTGACGCCCCGCCCGTGGAGCGGGATGGCCTGCCCGGAGCCGGTGCCGGGCCGGATGTCGATCTCCTCCAGCCCGTCCAGGGTCTCCAGCGGGCACTTCGTGCCCAGTGCGGCCGCCGTCATCGGGATCGTCACCGTGCAGTGCAGGTCGTCCCCGCGCCGCTGGAAGGTCGGGTGCGCCAGCTCGTGGATCTCCACGTACAGGTCGCCGGCGGGGCCGCCGCCGGGGCCGACCTCGCCCTCGCCCGCGAGCTGGATCCGGGTGCCGTTCTCGACGCCGGCCGGGATCTTGACCGTGAGGCTGCGGCGGGAGCGGACCCGGCCGTCGCCCGCGCACTCGGGGCACGGGGTCGGGACGACGGTGCCGAAGCCCTGGCACTGCGGGCAGGGGCGCGAGGTCATGACCTGGCCCAGGAAGGACCGGGTGACCTGCGAGACCTCACCGCGGCCGCGGCACATGTCACACGTCTGCGCGGAGGTGCCGGGGGCGGCGCCCTCACCGGAGCAGGTGGTGCAGACGACGGCCGTGTCGACCTGGATGTCCTTGGTCGTCCCGAAGGCCGCCTCGTCCAGCTCCAGGTCCAGGCGGATCATGGCGTCCTGGCCGCGCCGGGTCCGCGAGCGCGGGCCGCGCTGCTGACTCTGCCCGAAGAAGGCGTCCATGATGTCGGAGAAGTTGCCGAAGCCGCCGGCTCCGAAGCCGCCCGCGCCGCCGCCGCCCGAGGAGGACAGCGGGTCGCCGCCGAGGTCGTAGACCTGCTTCTTCTGCGGGTCCGAGAGGACCTCGTAGGCGGCGTTGATCTCCTTGAAACGCTCTTGCGTCTTGGGATCGGGGTTCACGTCCGGGTGCAGCTCGCGGGCGAGCCGCCGGAAGGCCTTCTTGATCTCGTCCTGCGATGCGTCGCGGCGCACGCCGAGAACGGCGTAGTAGTCCGTGGCCACTTACGACTCCGCCAGGATCTGTCCGACGTAACGTGCCACTGCGCGTACCGCTCCCATCGTTCCGGGGTAGTCCATGCGGGTCGGTCCGACCACGCCGAGTTTGGCGACTGCTTCGCCGCCCGAACCGTAACCGACGGAGACGACGGACGTGGAGTTCAGTCCCTCGTAGGCGTTCTCGTGCCCGATCCGTACGGCCATTCCCGACTCGCTGGCCTCGCCGAGCAGCTTGAGGAGCACGACCTGCTCCTCCAGCGCCTCGAGCACCGGCCTGATCGTCAGGGGAAAATCGTGTCCGAAGCGGGTGAGATTGGCGGTGCCGCCGATCATCAGCCGCTCTTCGGCTTCCTCGACCAGGGTTTCGAGGAGTGTCGTGAGCACGGTGGAGACCGTGCCGCGGTCCTCGGCCTCGAAGGACTCCGGGAGGTCCTGGACGAGCGGGGGCACGTCCTTGAAGCGCCGTCCGACGACCCGGCTGTTGAGCCGGGCCCGCAGGTCGGCGAGCGAGGCCTCGCCGAAGGGGCCCGGGCAGTCGACGAGCCGCTGCTCGACCCGTCCGGTGTCCGTGATCAGTACGAGCATCAGGCGCGCGGGAGCGAGCGAGAGCAGCTCCACATGCCGGACGGTCGACCGGGTCAGGCTCGGGTACTGCACGACCGCGACCTGCCGGGTGAGCTGCGCGAGCAGCCGCACCGTGCGGCCGACGACGTCGTCGAGGTCGACGGCGCCGTCGAGGAAGTTCTGGATGGCCCGGCGCTCGGGTGTCGACAGCGGTTTGACCCCCGCCAGCTTGTCGACGAAGAGCCGGTAGCCCTTGTCGGTGGGGATCCGGCCGGCGCTGGTGTGGGGCTGGGCGATGTAGCCCTCGTCCTCCAGCACGGCCATGTCGTTGCGCACGGTCGCGGGCGAGACGCCGAGCCGGTGCCGCTCGGTGAGCGCCTTGGAGCCGACCGGCTCCTCCGTCCCGACGTAGTCCTGGACGATGGCGCGCAGCACTTCGAGTCTGCGTTCGCTGAGCATCGCGGGCACACCTCCAGCTGTGGTCCGTTGCCGTGTTCTGCCGTGTCGGTTGGCACTCTGTCCGTTCGAGTGCCAGAGATCCCCCGCTCAGTGTACGGCCGGGTGGTGAGACCCTGGCAAGGGAGGCCCGCCAGGGTAGCGTCGCGGCATGGACGTGCGTTGGGAAGAGGAAGGCTGGGAACGGCTGACCGGACGGGCCGGCCGGCGGCGGCTGCCGGTGTGGGACTGCACCGTGGGACTGGTGGTGGGCAAGGAGTCGGTCCTCCTGATCGACCCCGGTTCCTGTCTCCGGGAGGGCGCGCAGGTGCGGGCGGAGGCGGAGCGCCTGACGGGTCGGCGCGTGACCCATATCGCATTCACGCACGGCCATTTCGATCACGTGCTGGGCGGTGCCGCCTTCTCCGGGGCCGAGGTCTTCGGTGCGGTCGGGCTGGACGCGCTGCTCTCGACGGGCCGTGAGGAGCTGCGCGGGGACGCGGTGCGCCACGGCCTGGCGGAGGCGGAGGCGGCCGAGGCGGCGGACCTGCTGGTGGTGCCGAAGCACCTGGTGTCCGGGGAGTGGACGCTGGAACTGGGCGGGCTGCAGGTGCTGCTGGCCAATGTGGGGCCCGGGCACACCCGGCACGACCTGGCCGTCTTCGTGCCGGGCGAGCGCGAGACGGTGTTCTGCGGGGACCTGGTCGAGGAGTCGGGTGAGCCCTTGGCGGGCCCGGACGCGACGCCCCGGCAGTGGCCGGCCGCCCTGGACCGGCTGCTGGCCCTCGGCGGGGACGACGCACTGTACGTGCCGGGTCACGGAGCGGTGGTCACGGCCGACTTCGTCCGTGCGCAACGCGCCACACTGGCAGCCCGTTTCGGCGTGTCGGGGACATGACGCGGGCGTCTCTCCTACTGTCGGCCGGATGCGCGAGTACTCCCCCGACCTGACCCCGCAGTGGAAGCGCCCCAAGGCGGTGCCCGAGGTGGCGGCCGAGCCCGATCTGGTGGTCGAGGTGGCGGGTACGGACTTCTGCGGCGCGGTGGTGGCCTGCGAGGCGGGCACGGTGACGCTGGAGGACCGCTTCGGCAAGCGGCGGGTGTTCCCGCTGGAGGCGCGGGGCTTCCTGTTGGAGGGTGCGGTCGTCACCCTGGTCCGCCCGCCCCGCGGCCCGTCGGCGCCCTCCCGTACGGCCTCGGGCTCGATCGCGGTCCCGGGGGCCCGGGCACGGGTGGCGCGGGCCGGGCGCATCTACGTGGAGGGCCGCCACGACGCGGAGCTGGTCGAGAAGGTCTGGGGCGACGACCTCCGCATCGAGGGCGTGGTGGTGGAGTACCTGGAGGGCGTCGACGACCTGCGGGCCGTCGTCGCCGACTTCGCCCCGGGCCCGGACGCCCGCCTGGGCGTCCTGGTGGACCACCTGGTGCCCGGCTCGAAGGAGTCCCGCATCGCGGCCTCGGTGACCTCGCCGGACGTCCTGGTCGTGGGCCACCCGTACGTCGACGTCTGGCAGGCGGTGAAGCCGTCCGCCCTGGGCATCGCGGCGTGGCCGGTGGTCCCGCGCGGCCAGGACTGGAAGACGGGCGTGTGCCGGGCCCTGGGCTGGCCGCAGAACACGGGCGCCGCGTGGCAGCACGTCCTGTCGCGGGTGACGTCCTACAAGGACCTGGAGCCGACGCTCCTGGGCCGCGTGGAGGAGCTGATCGACTTCGTCACGGCGCCGGTCTGAGCGAACCGCCTGCTGAGCCGCACGCCCGTGGCGCGGAAGGGTCGCGGCGGTTCACCCCCGGGGGATCAGTCCACCAGGTCGCGGACCACCGCGTCGGCCAGCAGCCGGCCGCGCAGGGTCAGGACGGCCCGCCCGGCCTGGTACGGCGCGGGGTCCAGCAGCCCGTCCGCGAGGGCCTTGCGGGAGGCGGCGAGCCCGGCCGGGGCGAGCAGGGACAGCGGGACGCCGTCCACCAGGCGCAGCTCCAGCAGGATCCGCTCGACCCGCCGGTCCTCCGCGGAGAGGAGCTCGCGTCCCGCGCCCGGGGAGCGTCCCTCCGCCAGCGCGGCGGCGTACGCGCCCGGGTGCTTCACGTTCCACCACCGGACCCCGCCCACGTGCGAGTGCGCGCCCGGCCCGGCGCCCCACCAGTCGGCGCCGCGCCAGTACAGCTCGTTGTGCAGGCAGCGCCCTGCCTCCGAGGTGGCCCAGTTGGAGACCTCGTACCAGGAGTACCCGGCCCCGGCCATGACCTCGTCCGCGATCAGGTAGCGGTCGGCGTGCACGTCGTCGTCCGTCATCGGGACCTCGCCCCGGCGGATCCGGCGCGCCAGCTGCGTGCCCTCCTCCACGATCAGCGCGTAGGCGCTGATGTGGTCCGGGCCCGCCCCGAGGGCCGCGTCCAGCGAGGCCCGCCAGTCCTCGTCCGACTCCCCCGGCGTGCCGTAGATGAGGTCGAGGTTGACGTGCTCGAAGCCGGCGGCCCGCGCCTCGGCGACGCAGGCCTCCGGGCGGCCCGGGGTGTGGGTGCGGTCCAGCACCTTCAGGACGTGCTGCTTCGCGCTCTGCATGCCGAAGGAGATCCGGTTGAAGCCACCGGCGCGCAGCTCGGCCAGGTACTGCGGGTTCACGGACTCCGGGTTGGCCTCGGTGGTGATCTCCGCGTCCTCGGCCAGGCCGAATTCGTCGCGGATCGCCGCGAGCGTCCGTACGAGGTCCCCGGCCGGCAGCAGCGTGGGCGTGCCGCCGCCCACGAACACGGTCCGTACGGCCCGTGGGTCGTCCCCCAGCACCTTCCGCGCGAGGCGGACCTCGTCGATCAGGGTGTCGGCGTAGTTCTCCCGGGAGGCGAGCACGCCTCCGGTGCCCCGCAGCTCGGTGGCCGTGTAGGTGTTGAAGTCGCAGTACCCGCAGCGCGTGGCGCAGTAGGGGACGTGCAGGTAGAAACCGAGCGGCCGCTCCCCCGCGCCCTCCAGGGCGTGCGACGGCAGCGAGCCGTCTTCGGGCATGGGTTCACCGTCGGGCAGGGCGGAAGGCATGACCCCATTCTCCCGCACGAAAGAAGTCCCGTCGGCGGGTGAGGCGCCGGGCCGGGGGCGGAGCCCCGGAAAGCGGACCGGGCGGGGCGGCACGGCCCGGCCGCCCCGCCCCGCCCGCGGCAGGCGTCAGGCCTCGCGCGACCCCTGGTACATCTCCTCGATCAGGTGCTTGAACTCACGCTCGACCACCGGCCGCTTCAGCTTCAGGCTGGGCGTGAGGTCCCCGTGCTCGACGTCGAGGTCGCGCGGCAGCAGCCGGAACTTCTTGATCGTCTGCCAGCGCTGGAGGCCCTCGTTCAGGGTCTGTACGTACGTCTCGATCAGGCGCTCGGTCTCCGGCGCGGCCAGGACCTGTCCGTACGTCTTGCCCTCCAGCCCGTTGTCGGCCGCCCAGGTGAGGATCGACGGCTCGTCGAGGGCGATCAGGGCCGAGCAGAAGTTCCGGTCGGCGCCGTGCACGACGATGGTCGACACGTACGGGCAGATCGCCTTGAACTGGCCCTCGATCTCCGCCGGGGCGACGTACTTGCCGCCCGAGGTCTTGATGAGGTCCTTCTTGCGGTCGGTGATGCGCAGGTAGCCGTCGGCCGACAGCTCGCCGATGTCGCCCGTGTGCAGCCAGCCGTCCGACTCCAGGACCTCGGCGGTCTTGTCCGGCTGCCGGTGGTAGCCCTGCATGATGCCGGGGCCGCGGAGCAGGACCTCGCCGTCGTCGGCGATGCGGACCTCGGTGCCGGGGAGCGGCTTGCCGACCGTGCCGGTGCGGTAGGCCTCGCCCGGGTTGACGAAGGAGGCCGCGCTGGACTCCGTCAGGCCGTAGCCCTCCAGGATGTGGATGCCCGCGCCGGAGAAGAAGTAGCCGATCTCGGGCGCCAGCGCGGAGGCGCCGGAGACGGCGGCGCGCAGGTTGCCGCCGAAGGCCTCGCGGAGCTTGGAGTAGACGAGCGCGTCGGCGATCTTGTGCTTGGTGGTGAGGCCGAAGGGGGCGCTCGCCTGTCCGGTGCGGCGGAAGTTGTCCTGGGTGACCTTCGCGTACTCGCGGGCGACGCCGACCGACCACTGGAAGATCTTGTACTTGGCGCCGCCGGCGGCGCGGGCCTTGGCGGCCACGCCGTTGTAGACCTTCTCGAAGATGCGCGGGACGGCGGCCATGTAGGTGGGCTGCACGATCGGCAGGTTCTCGATGATCTTGTCGATCCGGCCGTCGACGGCGGTCACGTGCCCGGCCTCGATCTGCCCCGAGGTCAGCACCTTGCCGAAGACGTGCGCGAGCGGCAGCCAGAGGTACTGGACGTCCTCCCGGCCGATCAGGCCGGTGGCGACCATGGCCTTGGCCATGTACGACCAGTTGTCGTGCGGCAGCCGCACACCCTTGGGGCGGCCGGTGGTGCCGGAGGTGTAGATGAGGGTGGCGAGCTGGTCGGCGGTGATGGCCGAGACCCGCTCCTTGACGGCCGCGGGGTGCTTGGCGAGGTGTTCCTTGCCGCGCGCCTCCAGTTCGGCGAGCGAGAGCACCCAGCCCTCGGGGTCGCCGTCGGCGGCGACCGCGTCCGCGGAGTCGAGGACCACGACGTGCTCCAGCTTCGGCAGGTCGGCGCGCCGCTCGCGCGCCTTCGCCAGCTGCTTGGCGTCCTCGGCGATGAGCACCCGGCTCTCGGAGTCCGCGAGGATGAAGGCCGACTCGTCCGCGTTGGTGCTGGGGTAGACGGTGGTGACCGCGCCGCCCGCGCACATCACGCCGAGGTCGGAGAGGATCCACTCGACCCGGGTGTTGGAGGCGAGCGCGACGCGCTCCTCGGTCTGCAGGCCGAGGGCGATCAGCCCGGCGGCGATGGCGAAGACCCGCTCGGCCGCCTGGCCCCAGCTGAGCGACTTCCAGTCGTCGGCGCCCCGGCCGTCGGCCGCGGGCACCGGGAACCGGTAGGCCTCCGCGTCCGGCGTCGCGGCGACGCGCTCAAGGAAGAGCACCGCCACGGTGGGCGGGCGGTTCTCGAGATAGGTCTGTGTGTCGCTCACGACATCCTCCGGACCGATCCACGCGGTAGTGCGTGGGCGTGGGGCGCTTGGGGGCGCTGGGGACTGGCGGGTTTGAGACGTGCCAGCTAGTGACTGGCGAGTAACCATCGAGCAGTGATCAGACTAAAGCCCGTCCGGCGCCTGCGTAAGAGCCAGCGAGCGGCCGGTTCATAACGAAACAGGCCCCCGCGCCGGAGCGCGGGGGCCTGGTTCCGTCGGGTGGCGGCGGCGTCGCTACTTCTTCTTGCCGCCGGACTCGTCGCTGGACAGAACGGCGATGAAGGCCTCCTGCGGGACCTCCACGGAGCCGACCATCTTCATCCGCTTCTTGCCTTCCTTCTGCTTCTCCAGCAGCTTCCGCTTACGGGAGATGTCACCGCCGTAGCACTTGGCGAGGACGTCCTTGCGGATGGCGCGGATGGTCTCGCGGGCGATGACGCGGGAGCCGATCGCGGCCTGGATCGGCACCTCGAAGGCCTGCCGCGGGATGAGCTCGCGCAGCTTGGCGACCAGGCGCACGCCGTAGGCGTAGGCGGCGTCCTTGTGCGTGACGGCGGAGAAGGCGTCGACCTTGTCGCCGTGCAGCAGGATGTCGACCTTGACCAGGCTGCCCGACTGCTCGCCGGTGGGCTCGTAGTCGAGGGAGGCGTAACCGCGCGTCTTGGACTTCAGCTGGTCGAAGAAGTCGAAGACGATCTCCGCGAGCGGGAGGGTGTAGCGGATCTCGACGCGGTCCTCGGAGAGGTAGTCCATGCCGAGGAGGGTGCCGCGGCGCTGCTGGCACAGCTCCATGATCGCGCCGATGAACTCGGTGGGCGCGAGCACGGTGGCCCGGACGACCGGCTCGAACACGTCCGAGATCTTGCCCTCGGGGAACTCGCTCGGGTTGGTGACGGTGACTTCCTTGCCGTCCTCCATGACCACCCGGTAGACGACGTTGGGCGCCGTGGCGATCAGGTCGAGGCCGAACTCGCGCTCCAGGCGCTCGCGGACCACGTCCAGGTGGAGCAGGCCGAGGAAGCCGACGCGGAAACCGAAGCCGAGCGCCGCCGAGGTCTCCGGCTCGTAGACGAGCGCGGCGTCGTTGAGCTGCAGCTTGTCGAGGGCCTCGCGCAGGTCCGGGTAGTCCGAGCCGTCGAGCGGGTACAGGCCCGAGAAGACCATCGGCCGCGGGTCCTTGTAGCCGCCGAGGGCCTCGGTGGCGCCGTTGTGCAGGCTGGTGATGGTGTCACCGACCTTGGACTGACGGACGTCCTTCACGCCGGTGATGATGTAGCCCACCTCACCGACGCCGATGCCGTCGGAGGGGGTCATCTCCGGCGAGGAGACGCCGATCTCCAGCAGCTCGTGGGTGGCGCCGGTGGACATCATCCGGATGCGCTCGCGCTTGTTGAGCTGGCCGTCGACCACACGTACGTAGGTCACGACGCCACGGTACGAGTCGTAGACCGAGTCGAAGATCATCGCGCGGGCCGGGGCGTCCTTGACGCCGACCGGGGCCGGGACGGTGGCGACGACCTTGTCGAGCAGCGCCTCGACGCCCAGACCGGTCTTCGCCGAGACGCGCAGCACGTCCTCCGGCTGGCAGCCGATCAGGTTCGCGAGCTCCTCGGCGAACTTCTCCGGCTGGGCCGCCGGCAGGTCGATCTTGTTCAGGACGGGGACGATCGCGAGGTCGTTCTCCATCGCCAGGTACAGGTTGGCGAGGGTCTGCGCCTCGATGCCCTGGGCGGCGTCCACCAGGAGGACCGTGCCCTCGCACGCGGCGAGCGAGCGCGAGACCTCGTAGGTGAAGTCGACGTGCCCGGGGGTGTCGATCATGTTGAGGATGTGGGTGTTGCCCTGACCCTCGCCCGTGGTGGGCGCCCAGGGCAGCCGGACCGCCTGGGACTTGATCGTGATGCCGCGCTCACGCTCGATGTCCATGCGGTCGAGATACTGGGCGCGCATCTGCCGCTGGTCGACCACACCGGTGATCTGGAGCATCCGGTCGGCAAGCGTCGACTTGCCGTGGTCGATGTGCGCGATGATGCAGAAATTGCGGATCAGCGCCGAGTCGGTACGGCTCGGCTCGGGCACGTGGCTGGGGATCGCGGGCACGCAGTGTCCTGATTCTCGGTCGCAGTCGGATCTCGGAACGAAGTCTGAGTGCTCCCATGGTCCCATGGATGGGGCAGTGCGCTCGGTTTGGGCCGCCCGGAGCGTGCCTGGTAGCCTGGGCAGCTGTGTCTCGTATGCCCTCTCAGCTGTCGAGGCACAATCCGAAGAACAAAACTCTGAACCTGAAAAGGCTCTTTCGTGGCGAACATCAAGTCCCAGATCAAGCGGAACAAGACCAACGAGAAGGCGCGCCTGCGCAACAAGGCCGTCAAGTCGTCGCTCAAGACCGCGATCCGCAAGGCCCGCGAGGCCGTCGTCGCCGGTGACGTCGAGAAGGCCACCGTGGCTTCTCGCGCCGCCGCGCGTGCGCTCGACAAGGCTGTCTCGAAGGGTGTCATCCACAAGAACGCCGCCGCCAACAAGAAGTCGGCGCTGGCCACCAAGGTTGCCTCCCTCCAGGGCTGAGCTCTCGATGTGAATCGCCGGTAAGGACCCAGCGGGCCCTCTCTTCCGCTCCTTCACCGGCACACCGCGCCGCACGCGGCCTGCGTTCGCCACGCGGGTGCGGCGCACCAACGCAGTGACCGAAGGCCCCGGCCTCCACCCTTCCCCAGGGTGGTGGCCGGGGCCTTCGTGTTACCCGCGCAGGGCGGCGAGGACGGTCGAGGTCAGGACCTCGGGAGCGTCGGCCGGGTCCATCCGGCCGGCCTGCACCTCGGCGGCGGCCGCATGGACCAGGCTGTAGACGACGGTGACCAGCCAGTCGGCGGACAGGTCGGTGCGCACGTCACCGGCCTCCTGACCGGCCACGACCAAGCGGCGTACGGGGGCCAGGATCCGGTCATGGCGCTCGCGGAGCTCTTCGGGCGGGAACGCGGCGGACGCGGCGGCGAAGACGGCGGAGTGCCGCTCGAGCAGGCGCCAGGAGGTACGGACCAGCGAGGCGAGGTCGGTCCCGTCCGCGAGGGCGGCTGCGGCTTCGTCGGAGGCCCGGGCGAAGGCCGCGTCGAGGAGCGCCTCGCGGGTGTTGAAGTGGGAGTAGAGGGTGACCCGGCTGACCCCGGCGGCGCGGGCGATGGCGGCCATGCTCGCCTGCGGGTCGGCGAGGAAGCAGTCCAGGCCGGCGTCGACGATCGCGGCGGTGTTGCGCTCCGCGTCGGCGCGACGGGGCCGGGGGGTGGGGGCGTGGGTTACTGCCATGCGCCCAAACTTAACACTGCTGTTCACATTCCAGGGGCGGGCCCGCATACTCGATCCCTAACAGCTCTGTTAACTTTAGGAGCGGCCTCGCCATGCCCTCTCACACCCACGCCCACGCCGACTCCCACGCCGGCTCCCCTTCCGGCTCCCATGGACCTGCGCCTGCGCATCCGCACCGGTGGCGGCTGCTGGCCCTCCTCTGCCTGGCCCAGTTCATGCTCATCGCGGACGTCACCGTGGTGAACGTGGCGCTGCCCGTCGTCGGCACCGACCTCTCGCTCTCCGGCACCGGCCTCACCCGGGTCGTCACCGTGTACACCCTGTTCTTCGGCGCCCTGCTGCTGCTCGGCGGACGGCTGGCCGACCGGTTCGGGGCGCGGCGGACGTTCCTGACCGGGCTCACCCTCTTCACCGCGGCCTCGGCGGCGTCCGGCCTCGCGGGCGACGGCGGCACGCTGATCGCGGCCCGCGCGGCGCAGGGAATCGGCGCGGCGTTGCTCTCTCCGGCCGCGATGTCGCTGGTCACGGCGCTGTTCCAGGGTCCGGCGCGGCACCGCGCCCTCGGCGTCTGGGCGGCGGTCGGCGGCGCCGGCGCGGCCGTGGGGGTCCTCCTCGGCGGCGTCCTCGCCGACGGGCCCGGCTGGCGTTGGATCTTCTACGTCAACCTGCCCGCCGGGATGCTCGCCCTCGTCGCCGTCCCGCTGCTGCTCGGCCGCCCGCTGCGCGCACCCGGCGGCCGGCCGGCCGGCCCGACCTCCGTGGACGTACCGGGAGCCGTCCTGCTGACGGCCGCTTCGGGCTGTCTGGTCCACGGGCTGACCGAGGGCTCCTGGCCCTGGCCCGCCGGGTCGTCGACGGCGGGGATCCTGCTGGTCCTCGCGCGGCGCCGGACCCGGCACCCCCTCCTGCCCACCGCCCTGCCGGGCCGGCGCGCGCTGCTGGGCGGCAGCGCCGTGATGCTGGGGGCGGCGGGGCTGCTGGTCTCGGGGTTCTACCTGAGTTCCCTGCACATCCAGCACGCGCTCGGGCGCGGCCCCCTGGTCACCGGGCTGGCCTTCCTCCCGGTCGCGGTGGCGGTCACCGCGGGCGCGCACTCGGGCGGCCGGGCGGTGGTCCGGTTCGGCTGGCGCCCGGTCTGCGCCGCGGCCTTCGCCCTGGCCGCGGCCGGCGCCGCGCTCGCCCCGCACGGCGGCCTGTGGACGGGCCTCGTCCCCGGCTTCGCGCTGCTGGCGTTCGGCCTCGGCGCGGCCTTCGTCTGCGCGACGACGGCGGCCCTGTCGGAGGTCGCCCCGGAACACTCCGGGCTCGCCTCCGGCGTCGTCGGCACCTCGCACGAGCTCGGCGCGGCCATCGGCGTCGCCGCCCTGGCCTCGGGCGGCTTCACCGTGCTGCCCTTCCCGGCCCTGGCCCTCGCCCTGGCCGCCGCCGCCCTCCTCCCGAGCGGGCGCCCCTCACCGACGGCGGCCCGCGCCATGGCCCACTGAGCCCGGCCCCGACCGGCACTCACGCCTAGGCCGTCTCTTCCGGATCTTGCCTCGCCCGCGCCGCCCGGCACCGCACCTCGCCGTGTCGGCGGAGCACCCCAGTACGTCCAGTACAAGGGCGCCCCGCCAACACGCCGATGCACGGCACCGGACGACGCGGGCTTGACCGGCAAGATCCGAAA